>NZ_CEXBMR010000004.1:41085-57570 GCF_982614295.1 Synechococcus sp. | reverse complement strand
CGTAGCCGCCGCCACCGCCGCCGTAGCCGCCGCCACCGCCGCCGGGACGACCACCGCCGCCGCCGCCATAGCCACCGCCGCCGCCGGGACGACCACCGCCGCCGCCACCGCCGCCTGTGCGGGGTTCAGCTTTATTTACACGGATCATGCGACCCATCCATTCGACATCTTGAAGATCGTCGATGGCTTTTTGTTCATCAGCCTCGTTAACGAGTTCAACAAAAGCAAAACCGCGCTTGCGGCCAGTTTCGCGATCGAGGGGGAGGCTGCATGATTTCACCTCGCCGTATTCAGTAAAAAGGTGGCGAAGATCCTCCTGCTCCGCATCAAAGGAGAGGTTGCCAACGTAGAGAGTCATTAAGGTGGAAAGCTTGAGGCAGGTCATTCGGAAGGAAGGGTGTTTAAACCACAAACCTTCTGGATTCCTTTTTACTTTACAGGTTGGCTCAACTCCCCCCTTGTGGTTCGATTTCTACACACAGCTGATTGGCAGTTAGGAAAACCCTATGGGAGGGTTAAAGATCCTGAAAAACGGGCTCGTTTAAAGCAATTGCGTTTTGCAATCGTTGAGCAACTAGCTCAATTGGTAGAAACCAAGGCGCTGAGTTTTGTCTTGGTGGCGGGTGATCTATTTGACTCGATAGAACCAACCCGCGCAGATGTGGCCCAGGCATGCAGCGCTATTGGAGTTATTGACGCACCTGTTTTTGTAATTCCAGGCAACCACGACCACGGGGGGATAGGCAGCTTTTGGCATGAAGCTTGGTTTAAAAGCTATCAAAAGGAATTAGCGCCAAATTTGCAGATATTGCTGGAGCGCCAGCCGGTGCAACTTGATGATTCCCTGCTGCTGCCATGTCCGTTGCTGCGCCAGGCAGACCTCGAAGATCCCACCGCTTGGCTTAGGCACTTTCAATTTGATCCTGCCGAGAAAAGAGCCTGCTTGCTGCTAGCCCATGGCTCGGTGCATGGATTTGGTGGCGACTCCGCTTCAGATGCAGATGATGAAAATCCCTGTGGACCCACAAATCGCATCGATTTGGAGGCTCTGCCGCAGGATTTCATCGATTACATCGCACTTGGCGATTGGCACGGCCTCAAAAAAATATCAACCAAAGCCTGGTATTCGGGTTGTCCTGAACCAGATAGGTTTCCGCGGGGGGAGAATTACCGCAGCTCCCAAGTGTTGCTGGTGGAGGTTGAACGCTCACAAGCAGCCTCTGTATCAGTGGAAACCACCGGCATTGGTGTGTGGCACCAACTCAAACAGCGCCTTAATGGCGATGGCGATTTAGCAGTTCTCGAAAAGCAGCTGCAAATACTTCTTGGCAATCGCAGCGGCATGGATTTATTACTGCTCGAATTGGATGGATATTTAAGCCTTGAAGCTGGAGTTCAACTGCAAAACAAATTGGAGCAGCTTGAGGCTCGGCTATTACGCCTAAAAATGCGTGATCGCATTAAGCTCACCCCGAATGAAGCTGAACTGCAGCAACTCATTGGCAGAAGCGGGGATCCACTAGTTGCAAGAGTGGCTCAACGCTTATTAAGCCTTACTGAATCAGAAGACACTCAAGAGGCGGAACTCGCACTTCTTGCTCTGCGGGAACTTCATGGTGCTTGCGGCCAATTGACTTGAGATGAGGATCTCCGGCCTAAAGCTCAGTAATTACCGTTTGCATCGGGAGCTCTCGCTGGAATTTGGTTTAGGAATAACGGTGTTGGAAGGTGCGAATGAAACAGGCAAAAGCACCTTGGTTGAAGCTCTCCATCGAGCTTTATTTCTCTCAAGCCGCAGCTCCGGAGCCCTGCTTGATGAGATGCGCCCCCAGCCCGGCGGAGGTGATCCCGAGCTAACGCTGAGATTTGAGGCTGAAGGAAACAGCTTCACATTGCATAAACGATTTGCTGGATCAAGGGGCGCCAGCAGCTTAATAAGCTCCGTTGGTAGCTCTTGGCAAGGGGATAAAGCAGAGGAGCGCTTGGCTGAATTGGTGGGGGCGGGCCCAGTCCCACGGGCTCGCCAAGGGGAACAGATGAAAGAAAGGTGGGGCCACCTCTGGGTATGGCAGGGAAATGCAGGACTTAACCCCCTCGACCTTGGTGCTAACGCCCTCGATCAAGCTCGCTTATTGGAACAATTGCAGAGGTCTGGTCAGCTGGGGGTTCAATCTCAAGTTGATCGCCGCGTTGTTGAACTCGTGCAACAGCGCTGGAGCTCTTCCCATACTGAAAAGGGACGAATCGGCCGTGCTGGCTCAGCCTTAGCAGAGGCACAACAGACAGAAGAAATTGCCAAAGAACAATTGCAGAACCTTAATAAACAATTACTAGAGCAAAAACAAGCACAATCTGAACAGCAAATAGCCAGCTCGAAATTAGCTGAATTAGATCGTGCAATACCTTTGTTGAAATTGTTAGCACCGTTGCAACTGCAAAGAAAAGAAATACAAACAGAAATTAATTCGTTAGTTGAAACAATTCAAAAACTTGTTGAATTAGCTCAAAACACCACAATCTTAAAAAATGAGCTTGAGCCTGAACATGTTTTAATTGAAACCCTAAAATCTAAATATTTAGTTCTTAAACAGCGCAGGTTATATGCAAGTGAACAACTTGAAATAGCGTTGAAAGAGGCCGAACAATTACAGCAAGCAATTAAAATATTAAGCTTGCAAAACCGCCTAAAGGAGCAGGAGATTAAAACCCAGAAGGTTTTTGATTTAGATAACCATTTAAAACAGATGCCTCAAATAACAGTGGAGAATATTGAATTATTACGATCGCAACATCAACAGTTACAAATAATGGAAATCACAATGAAATCATTTTCTACAAAGCTCGAGTTATTAGAGGCTGACACGGAGGTGTTGCTTAATGGAGAACCGCTATTAGCCGGATCTACATATTCTCTAAGCGTTGTGAGTTTACTGCAAACCACAAATTTCAAATTAAGGCTCGAGCCAGGCGCTGGAGGCAGGGTTGAAGAGGCTGAAACCAAGGGGCAGGAACTTAAAAAACAAATCAATGCCGAACTGAAACGGCTTGGGGTAAGTGATGTTGAGGCGGCAATGCACCTAGAAAGAAAACGCAGCGAATTAGAAAATGAAAGAAAACGCTTGATACAAGAAAATGGTGATGAAGATGCACAGCTAATAAAGTTTACGCTTCAACAATTACCAAAATGTGAAATTAATAATGCTTCTCTTGAAGATCTGAAGCATCAACTTGATTTGCTTTTACCTGTAGGTCGTGAGCGGCGGCTTGAGTTTAATCGGCTGGATCAAGAGCTCAGTGAAATCCAAACAGAGCTAGATGCCCGATCCAATGGCTTGAATAGCAAGCGACAACAACTTCTGCTAAATGAAACTTTATTAAAGGATTTGATGCTTCGCCATGGAGATAAAAAGCAATTAGATGAACAACTGAGCGCAACTCAAAAAGCAGCAGCTGAATTGGATAGCAAGCAAAAAAGTTATGAAGCGCAACTTCAAAATTTTGAACTTAATTACCTGCTTGTAACTATTGAATCGGCTCAGAAACAAAGAGAAGAGCTTTTGCAGCAACTTGCTGCGTTAGGAGTTGTATTGAGGAATGATGGCATTAACGATCGCTTTGCCTTGCTCGATCAATTGGAAGCAGCTTTAGAAAATAGTAGAGCAGAAAGAATAAGGCTAGAAAAAGATGCGTTAATGTTGAATTTACTTAGAAAGCTGTTACAAGATGAACAAACAGCAATGGCTTTGCAATATACAGGTCCAGTGATGAAGCGATTAGATGATTATCTTAATTGCTGTTGCAAAAATGCAACGCGCAGCAGTATTGAATACCAGAGCACAAAGGGTTTTTTAAATTTAAAATGGCAAAGAGGTGCTACGGGCGTTGCTTGGCCGTTTTCTGTTCTGAGTGGTGGCAGCAAAGAATTACTAGCTGCTGCCTTGCGCCTTTCCATGGCTGAGGTATTGGCAGGTTCCTATAACGGCTGCCTGCCACTTGTCTTTGATGACGCTTTTAGTAATGTGGACCCAAGCCGATGGAATGGACTCTCAGACCTGTTATGTAGAGCCGAAGAACAAGGTTTGCAACTTTTAGTATTTAGCTGTGATCCAAGCTTCACTGCATCGCTAGTTGCAAGAAACAGAATAAAATTAACTACTCAAGCTTGATTTCTAGGTGGCAAACCATCTCCAATACGGAGTAGTTTTATCCATCGTTTTAGTTGTTGGCCAATGCCAAATATTATGATTGCTAGTAATAACAGACTACCTCTTAAAACAAAGGTTTGAGAGCCGAATGCAGCAACTATTAAACTAATTGCCAGCAATGGGCTTATAGAATCAAGAAATTCAAGACGTTTTAACGCACTGCTACAACTTGCGCATGATTTAGTATGAGAATTATAGCGATCAAGTAATGCATCTCTTGATAATTCAGCTGCTAAATCAGTATCTGGAAATGGTAAGCCGGCATAGCTGTTAATCCAGCGATGGAATGCAATTACATATTTATCGGCACTTGTTGGTAGGTAGCAAGCCTTAGCTAAAGCAGATGAACCTCCAGCAGCATTAAAGCTACGTTCCTGATGATGCAGAAATATTTGATCATCTTCTAAAACCAAATTATTTCCAATATGTTGAAGCCAAATTGGCCGCAACCCTAAGAGTTTTGCTGTTATTGGTTTATCAAACTTAAAAGGAAAACGAGCAAATAAACGACAATTGCCAGCTGTGGTGGGGGTGGCATAAACCACTGTAAGGATGCGAGCAAAACCCTTAGCGGTTAAATCGTGCCACATTAAAGCTGGTGCCTGGAATGTGGTGTGTTGGGCCCCTAGCCTGCCTTGCCGAGGACCCTCTTGCCATAAACCAACAAATCCTTGCGCCCCTTCTTCTAAAACCTCGAGTTCAACAGGTCCGGCATTTGTTCGCTTGCCAACTGTGGCGTGATGGGTAAAGGGCACATGGCTCACATCCAATACATTTTCAAGCAGAGTAATACTGTCATAGGGGAGATCTCTAAATGTATCCTGCAAAAACCAATCCGGTTCATCAAGCACAGGCACTAGAGGGATTGTTTGATTGGCAGCCTGATTCGAATCGCCGCTAAAAACAAACAGCAACCCTTGGCCAGTGGCGGTGGCAAATTCTCTACAGTTTGCCCTCACACTGCTTGGAAGCTTGGATGAACTTTGGGGCAGATTTACGCAGTTTCCACTGCCGTTAAAACTCCAACCATGATAAGGACATTCCAATTCACCATTGGCGTTTATGCGGCCTTCAGACAAGGAGGCAAGGCGATGGGGACAACGATCACTGAAAGCTTTCCATAAGCCCTCATGGCGATCAAACCAAAGCACCAATGGTTCAGCTAATAAATGAAAGCGAGTTGGTTTTTTAGGATTTAAATCTCGCAAATATGCAACTGGATACCATTGATCCTGCCACAGATTCTTTTGAGGGCTTTGTGTCATAGCGGCGGCATTAACTCGTGAGGATTTAGATCTGGTCTCCTAATTAAAGCGAACATGGTGCCGTTACTGCCGCGGCACAACCGCAAATCGTCACTGAGATGGGTTATGTCAAGCCAAGCCGGGAAATTTTGATTAATGCCCGCAAGAAGTTGAGGCCTAAAGAGTGCAAGTTGTGGACCGATCCAGCCACCTTTAATAAATCGCACACCAACTCTGCGCGGTGCTTCAAGCTGCAGTTCTGCTAAAACTGAGATACCGCCAAGCTGGCCAAAAGGGCCTGGTAGCCTCAAAAGGTTCATTGCTCGCTCTTCTCGTGGTAATAAAACTTGAAGATTTTCAAACCAGGGCTGCACCTGCAGGTAAGGCAGGCTGCTACTGCTCCACCGCAATTCCCAAACCGCTTCTAACTGATTTGTCTGAAGTTCTAGATTGCAGGGCTGATCTTGTTCAAGTTGCGTAAATATTGGTAATACTGTTGAAGCACTTGCCTTGCCAAATTTCAATATTTCTACGAGGTAAGAAGCATTTAATTGGGCCATCTAAAATCAATCCTCATCCATAAAATTAGCTTCTGATTCAAGAGCATTTAATTGAGCATCTAAAAGTTTGCCTTGTTTAGCGCTTCCTAGCTTTGCGGCCTCCAGCATTCTTTCGGCGAGAATTAATTTACCAGCTGCATCACGGATACCCTCCTGCGCTGCTTGATAATCCACCCTTTGTCTTGCAGTAGCAGCACTTAGATTCAGATGGGTAGCGAGGCGGCCGCAGGTGGCCATAAAAGCTTGATCTCTAATTCCTGCCATTGCTTTGCCTAAACCATGAATGAATTTCTAAACAGAGTAGTGGAACCGGAGCTGATGAATGGGATCAAACAGGCAGAGGCATACGCGGCTGCCGATTTCAGCTCAGCTGATTCAGCCTTAATAAGTTGGCTGGCCCGAAAATTTCCAGAAGGAATTGGCCCGCTACTGATTGATCTAGGTTGCGGACCTGGAAATATTAGCGAGCTAGCTGCAAAACAATGGCCTAAAATTACTGTAAAGGGTATTGATGGCGCGGAACAAATGATTGCTCTTGCTAATAAACGTAAAAAGTTGCTACCGCAACAAATAATGGAGCGAATAGAATATAAAGTACTTAATCTATGCGATCAGGATCAGATAAGTTTATTTAAGAATGCCCTTGAAGTAGAAAAAGCTGTATCAGATGTTTCTGTAATTTCAAATAGTTTACTCCATCATCTTCATGATCCTCAACATCATTGGAATGCAATGAAATTATTGACGACCACAGGAAGTGCTATTGTAGTGAATGATCTTTGTCGGCCGGTAAATAATATTGAATATGAAAAATTAGTAAATACTGAAGCTGTGCATATGGAGCCTGTATTAAGGCAAGACTATTGCGCTTCGTTGAAGGCTGCATTTAGTATTGAAGAAGTAAAACAGCAATTAATTGAAGCTGATTTAAATTATCTCTCAATAGTTCAGCGATCAATTAAATATATAAGTGTTTTTGGAAGATTAAGGTGAATACTGATCAAGCAATTTTCCTTGAAAAGAAAACCGTCACCTTGTAAAATAAAACGAATGCCAACCCTTCCATCGTGAATATGTATTCGTTACTTTCATTACGCCCACCCGCGGCGGCAGCCAAGGAGGAATCAGCACAACCCAGAAGTAAAAAAGGGTTTGGCTTTGGTTTAGGAGCTGCAAAGGGTAAAGGCCACAAGCGCAAGGGCTCAGGCCTATCGGCAGGTGATCGGAGCCCCTTAGGTAAAGCTCCGGATGTGGAAGCTATTAAAGCACGAGGCATATTGCACCTACCATTAGCTGGGCGTTTAAAGGAATTTCAGGTTAAAGCAGCTTATAAAAAATTAGCAGCGTCCCATCATCCTGATCAGGGGGGAGAAATTACAACAATGCAACGAATTAACGCCGCTAGAGATCATTTATTATCATGTGATGAAGATTAAGATATTATTCAGCATAAATTTCATTACTATTCAATTTCCTCGCCATCAATTGGAACTTCAAGCCAGCGGCGCAACCATGCAACGAGAAGGTAAAAGGGTAATGTATCTAAAAGTGCAGCAACAAGTTTGAATAAGTAGCCGCTAGCAATAAAGTTGGTGAGTTGCGGTAAAAGTGCTTTTTCAGCCTGTATTGGTAGCACGTGAGCCCCATAGTGGCTTATTAATACCACTGCGGTGGTATCAACTAATTGACTAATTAATGTTGATCCATTATTTCTTAACCAAAGCGCCTTTCCGTTACTAAAGCGTTTCCAAAAATGAAATAAACGCACATCTGTAAATTGCGCTGCCATATACGCGGCCATCGAGGCACCAACGGCACCAAAAGTGAGCCTTTGGATTTCAAAGAAAACAGGTGAATCTGTACCGGGTAAAATACCTCCAAGCCAAATAATAAATATTATCCATCCATTAAGTAAAAGACCTACCCACACTAGTTGACCAGCTTTCTCCTCTCCCCATATTTCACTAATTAAATCTGTGCATAGAAATGTCAGTGGATATGGTAAGGCGCCAACAGCAACAACTATTGGCCAATTGCCAATGCTACCAAGTGTTAAAAAACGACTTAAGCCAAGAATATTAAGCATTCCCATAGTACCTAGAAATAGGCCTGCAAGAATAAGGAATGCTAGATCGCGGCGACGTTTTATTTTTAAGCTAACTGCGCTCATAATTTTAAGAGAAAGCTGTCACGCTGATGAAAATCTGGATCTTTAGCATTGTGAGTAAGTGCCCAGTAGGATAAATTACCATTTTTTTGTTTAAGGACGGATGCAAAACCAAGTTCCATTTCTGAGTTTAATGGAATCTGGGGATCTAGCTCCACTGAAATTCCGATTGAAACACTGTTCGCCGTTTTTGAAATAGAAAAGTTAAGGCTGTGTTTATATTCTTCCTCCCTTTGGCCGTTACGATAAGAATTAAATTTATATATGTTCCAATTAGTATTAGGAGATATATTCAGTTCCCAATAGAAAGTCTGTTCTGGCATGCTCCAAAATGCTTCAAAACACGTATCCTTCCAAAGATAATCGCTCCGCACAGACCCTTCTGTAACTGTTGGAATTATTAAGTTATCTATGGGGCCCTCTAGGCGATATCGGAGCTTTAATTTACTAGATATTCTTGTTGCTGCGGCAGCAAGTCGCAAACCAACCAATTCATCAGGCCTGTTATGGGGCAGCAGTAAAGCTGATTGGCTTCTCATCTTAATTCCTCAATACATTGTCGTATTTCAAATTCTTGCGTCTCAATGCTTTTTGTTAAACTGAATTGAACAAGAGCTCTTTCTAAATTGTGGGATGGGTGATTCACTTTGAAATATATATTGCCAGCGAGGTAATCACTAAAGAAACGCATTCCTAATTCGAATGGAATAAGCCTAATTGCATCGTAGAAATAATTATAATCAGCTTCATTTAGTAATTTTTTTGTTTTACTAAGGTAGCCATTTAATAAGCGTTTACAGCTATCGATACAGAAAAAGACCTTACTAAGATCAAGTTCCTCCTCCCCAGCCGGGTTGCACGCGGATCTAAGGCAATCGCCAAGATCATAATGAATTAATCCAGCCATTAATGTGTCCAGATCTACCATGGCAACGGTTTTGTTTGTAATGTTATCAAATAAAAAATTATTTACTTTTGGATCTCCATGAATCACTCTAAGGCACAATTCACCGCTGCAAATTGCATTTTCCAAAACATCAATAATAGGCTCTCGCTCCTTAATAAAATCTATGCACCATTGGGTTCTATCGCATAAATCTGTGATACCCATATTTGATGCTTTTTGATATTCTTGATGGTATTTAGGTGTAACATGAAATGAATCAAGTGTTTTAATTAATTTCTTCAACGGTAAGCCATCCATTAATGAATGGAAAATACCTAGTCCAATGCCAACCTCCTCAGCATCATCATAGTTCCTAACCAAATCTGTAGTGTAAGCGGCGTTTATATAGCTTGTCGCCCTCCAGAATTCATCTTGATTTCTATGCCAATACTTATTATTATGTCTTGATTTAAGTAATGAAGTGCTTCTCCAGTTTCGTCCCTCAATATTCCCTGCATCGCGTAACAGTTTTAATTCAATATGTTCTAGTGATACCTTCATATTGCTGATTATAGATTCAGGATCTTTAAAAACCTTCGAGCTGATTTTTTGCAATACAAAATCTTCACTACCACAATTCCTCAGCTTGACAAGATATGTGTCGTTTATATTCCCATTCCCTAACGGTACAACATCCATTATAAAACTCACATCTACAAATGCCTCGGCAACAGAAAATAAATCACCTTTTAAATTTTCTGTCATCGCTAATTTGGACACTTTCAAATTTCGCAGCTGAACAGAAACTTCGCCCGCTCGGTGGTCCAGAGAAGAATATGGCTACAAGTACACTTGTATTTTGAGTATATAAGTACTACCATGGGGTTGGGCTGGTACCACTGCCCCTTTCCTTTTCTGGCTTAACCAAAAATGTCCCCTTGCCAAACTGATCCAGCAGTAGAAGCCCTCCGCAGGGCAAACCCCCGTAGATATATGGATGTAAGACCTGGACATTTCGCTGTGGTGGCAATGGCTGGTAGACCGTGGTTCATCGGACGTGTTGGAGAGGTGATCGCCAAGCCTTATCAACGCATTCCGGCTTTTGTCCGGCTCATAAACGTAGATAGTGGTGATGTGGAGCAGGTGCCTGCTGCCTGGATTGTTGAATTAATGGCTAGTAAGTGCTGATGTGGTTAATTTCCTGGTTGTGCAAATTGTGGAAATCATCTCCAACGGTTTTGATTCCATATCATTTACAGAGAAAGAACTCCATGTTGAAAATATCTCAGGTTTACATCTAATCAGTCCCCAGTCTATGCGTAGATTCTTATAGGTAATTCCTACAGCTGTCATTTCTTTATCATCTGCCATTAGTGACCAAAGCAACTGCACATTCTCACGGCTGTATTCTTCTTTATCATCTAATAAATTAGGTTCAGCTATTACTCCAGGCTTTGTTGTGAGTTGAAGTTTTGAATGCCATGAAAGATATTTTCCATTTTCAGTTGGATAAAACCAGCATGGCTCATTTTTGGCTTCATTAAGGCAAAAATTATCAAGTAATTTCCATTGATTTGCTCTAAAAGCATAAACTCCAAGCCAATGGCGATCGGGCTGAAAATCTGGAATAATTGCATCGCAATAAAGTAGGCTCCCTTCTTCATTAGCCATTGGATTATTTCCTTCTGCTACAGCTGCTCCCTGTTCAACGAGCGTCTCAATATCGCTTTGCCAGTCGATTGGGCAGCGATGTATTCGTAGGCAGAAACCAGTCGCAAGGCTCACACCTTGCAGTTCTTCTAGCAAATTTCGATCGGCATGGTCTGGCAGATCCTGGGGCTTGCGAGCTAATATAAATATATATGGGGATTCCATTCCGGTGGTCAAAATTCAAGATTGAAATAATTCTAAAGAGTTTTTCACAGATGGGACTGTTTAATCTTGAAACTAATCCTGAATTTGCTTAAACTGAATCAGTTTCTTATTTTGAAATGATCTCCAGACGATTGATATGCTCTGTTTTGATTCTCTTGCAACCATATTTTCCGGTTGCAATGGCGGCACCATTCAATAATGACCCAGTTTCATTTGCTGGATTTGCTAATAATATTAAGTGGAGCTCAGGAAGCTCCCCTTTTTTCAAGAATCTTAGTAAATGTGAGCAATTTGCAAATGGTGGTTATCTTTGTAAAGCTGGCGAGGTTTATCTTGTCAAACCAAATTCAAATGGACGTAGTTTTTGTTCGCTAAGCCGGGTTTGGTATGAACCAAACAAAATAGTTGTTCAGTATAATACTAAATCTTGTAGTTTCAAGGGTGATGAGCAAAGAATGCAAGAGCAGGGACGCAAGCTCATTCAGAAGGGCCTAAATATTTTAGAAAACTATTCTCAATAATCTATGTCTGATGTTCAATTAGTTTGGTTTAAGCGCGATCTTAGGGTTTCTGATCACCTGCCTCTTTCTTCAGCCGTTAAGTGTGGAGTTGTTCTACCACTTTATATTGTTGAACCAGAACTTTGGAATCAGCCCGATACATCTGCTCGTCAATGGGATTTTTGTTCCGATTGCCTAGTTGAATTGCAAGCTAACCTTGCTTTACTTGGGCAGAGTTTAATAATTAGAATTGGTGATCCGATTCTAATCATCACTGAATTGCACAATAAATTTAAATTTTCTAATATTTGGAGTCATGAAGAAACTGGAAATAGGTTTACCTATAATCGTGATTTAAATGTAAAAAAATGGTGCGTCCAAAATTTAGTAGTTTGGAATGAAACCCCCACAGCTGGAATAATACGTGGTTTAAAAAATCGCTCTAAATGGGTACAGCAATGGGCTGAGCGAATGAGATCCCAACCCATTTCAATTCCAAGTAAGCTAACTCCTCTTACTAGTTTATCTTCAGTTCCAGCTCTCATTTCGGAAGCATTACCTAGCAGCACGGAATTAAATATGCGGCTGGATAGTTGTCCAGATCGACAGAAAGGTGGTAGTTCTTATGCTTCCTTAATATTAAGTAGTTTTTTAAAAGGACGGGTTAAATTATATTCACGTGGCATATCAAGCCCCAATTCAGCTTTCGAGGCATGTTCTCGTTTATCTGCGCATCTTGCCTTTGGTTCAATCTCTCTTAGGGAAGTTGTGCATGCTTCAAATTTGCAGGTTGGCACCAGAATGTTTTCTGAGAGGCTTCATTGGCATTGTCATTTTATTCAGAAGCTTGAATCTCAACCATCGCTTGAGTATGAAAATGCCCATCGAGCTTTTGATCAACTTAGAGATTCCAACCAACTATTTTTAGATGCATGGATCAATGGTCTTACTGGCTGGCCCTTTGTGGATGCTTGTATGCGCGCTCTGCGTTATACCGGCTGGCTGAATTTTCGAATGCGTGCAATGTTGATGGCAGTTGCTAGTTATCACCTTTGGCTTCCCTGGCGCGATAGTGGTCTCGCATTAGCTCGTTTATTTGTTGATTATGAGCCCGGAATACATTGGAATCAGTGTCAGATGCAAGCGGGTACTACCGGCATTAATTCAATTCGTATCTACAATCCGATTAAGCAGGGGCTAGATCACGACCCCCATGGTATTTTTATTCGTAAATGGTGCCATGAACTAATAAACGTACCGCTTGCTTATTTACATACACCTTGGAATATGAGTCTCTTAGAGCAAGCCGCCTGTGGATGTATTTTAGGCGAGCATTACCCTCAGCCATTAGTAGATTATCAAGTTGCTGCAAAAATTGCTCGTGATAAAATTTGGAATGTACGTAATTCTAATAATTTTCATATTGAAGCCAAACAAGTATTTGTTAAGCATGGCTCTAGGCGATCGCAGGTGCCTAGAGTTAGTTCAAAATCTAGGGAGTCACCCGGGCAGCTTTGTTTTAATTTGTTTGATTAGCTGCTTAATGATGTTTTGATTTTTATTTCTTGGTTATTTAACTTCAAGATTACTAGAATATTGCAAATTATTTGATTACTTGAAAATTAAACAATTTGTCTGTAGATCATGCTGCTTCTAGTATTCATATTAATATTTTGTTTATATCCATGCATAAAATTATTTATTATTTCCACTCTGTGCTGCGGTTAGGATTTCGAAGTACAAAATTGCGGTAACCAGCTGGTTTTGGTAAAATCAGAAAAATACTTTAGATTTTTAAAAATGCTAAACGACCGTTGTGGTCATAAACCAAAATTTATTGCTACTGGTATCGCCCCATTAGGAATCATCGCAATTGGGATCGTGCCAATGGGCATAATTGCAATTGGTGTGGTACCTATGGGTGTGTTGTCAGTTGGAGCTGTAGGTATGGGTTTGATCAGTGTTGCTGCTGTGAATATGGGGGTATTAACTGCTGGAATTACCACAATGGGGGTTGCTTGGGCTGGAATGGTAGGTATGGGGCCAATTCGTATTGATCCAACTCGCTGGAGCATTGCACAGGTAAAAACTGAATCAACTATGTTTTCTACGAAGGAATTAGCTCAAAAAAAGTCTATTCAAATGGGCTGTTCTGGTGCCCATGCAATGGGGGCTGAATGGATGCCTTGCGCTTCTATGGATGAATATGTGAAGGCATATGCAAAGAGCAATCACATCCATTAATTAACTATTTTTATGAAACTAAATTAATTAATTTACCTGGTACAACAATAATTCTTTTAGGTGCAGCCCCCTCGAGCCATTTCTTGGAAGCATCACTTTCAAGAGCTAATTTCTTTAACGTATCTGCATCTATATCTGGTGCTACATGCAGATTATCTCTTACTTTTCCGTTTATCTGAAGAATTATTGTGATTGTATCTGTAATTAATGCCTTTTCGTCTTCGATTGGCCATTTCTGCTGATGAACACTATTTACTCCACCTAATTGCATCCATAATTCATCTGCCAAATGGGGTGCAAATGGAGCAAGTAAGATAAGTAATGCTGCAATAGCCTCCCCTGCAACATTCTTATTGGCTTCTTCAAGATGAGTTGTGAGCGTATTGCAGAGTTTCATTAATTCTGAAATTGCCGTATTAAATTGCAATTCCTCACCACTCAAATCCTCACTGATTGCCTTGATTGCTATGTGCACAGCGCGTCTAATATCTTTTTCTTTTGCATTTAGTTCGCTAAATGCGTTGTTCAAATTTAATTTAATCTCTGAATTTCGTTCTTTCGCGCTTTGGCATAATCGCCAAATGCGTTGTAGAAAACGAAACTGCCCCTCAACATCTGCATCATCCCACTCCAAATCCTTCTCTGGAGGTGCTTTAAATAGAATAAACATTCTCGCTGTATCTGCTCCATACTTATCAATTACCACACCAGGATCAACACCGTTATATTTAGATTTAGACATTTTCTCGTAGTAAACATCTAATAGCGTTCCATCGCTTGGATCTAATGGGTTTGATATATCCACTACCTGTGATGGAGCAATATACTTTTCAGTTTTTGGATTTCTAAAGGTAATAGCTTGCACCATGCCCTGAGTTAGCAAATGCTTAAATGGCTCATTAAAGGAAATTAGATCTTTTTTCGCCAATGCTTTTGTGAAAAATCGTGAATAAAGTAGATGCAAAATTGCGTGCTCTACGCCTCCTACATATTGATCAACAGGTAGCCATTTTGATGCAGTTTGTTTCGCAAAAGGAAGATCTTTATTTTCTGAATCTGTATATCGTAAATAATACCAACTTGAACACATAAATGTGTCCATGGTATCTGTTTCTGGTTTTGCGTTTCTACCGCAGGTAGGGCAAGGAATGCTTGCTAGAGGCTCACCTCGTGTAGGAAGTTTAACGGGTAGTTTCTCAACTGGAACTGGAACTACACCACAGATATTACAATGAACTACGGGTATTGGGCAGCCCCAATAGCGTTGCCGTGAAATTAGCCAATCTCGTAATCTATATGTTGTTTTACCTATTCCAAAACCTTCTTCTTCTGCTTTGCTAATAATCGCTTGCTTAGCTTGCTCCCCTTCAAGACCGTTGAAATTTTCTGAATTTTCAAGTATCCCCAATTCAGTGAAGGCTTGATTGGGATCGTGATTAGCAGCATTTCCAGCTTTTAATATCACATTTTTTATGGCTAAGTTGTATTTTTTTGCAAAGCTGTAATCCCTCTGATCATGGGCTGGTACTCCCATTACTGCTCCTGTTCCGTAATCTGGCAACACGTAATCAGCTATCCATACTGGAATTATCTTCCCTGTTAGTGGATGTACAACTGTTCCCCCAAGTGCTACGCCATTTTTATCTTGATCCTCCGCCATTCGTTCTAATTCACTTTTTGCAGCAACCTCTTCTTGAAAGCTTTTTACTGATTCTTGCTGTTGCTTAGTTGTTAGTTTTTCCACCAGAGGGTGTTCAGGAGCAAGAACCACATAGGTAACACCATAAATTGTATCTGGTCTTGTTGTAAATACATCTAAATTTAAATCTGGTTCATTCAAATCTTTTTCCGCTTGCTCCAATTTAAAATTGAATTGTGCGCCCCTGCTTCGGCCGATCCAATTTGCTTGCATTGTGCATACCCTTTCTGGCCAACCATTCAGGCCATCTAGATCGGTTAAAAGATCATCTGCAAAATCTGTAATTCTTAAGAACCATTGCTTTAATTTTCGCTTCTCAACTAGTGCTCCCGATCGCCAGGATCTCCCTTCACTATTAACCTGTTCATTTGCTAATACTGTTTTGTCAATTGGATCCCAATTAACATTTGCTTCTTTCTGATAAGCAAGACCGGCAGCAAAGAATTGTAGAAATAACCATTGGGTCCATTTATAGAATGAAGGATCGCAAGTGCTGATTTCTCGTTCCCAATCAATCGATAGGCCTAATTTCTTTAATTGAGCCCGCATTTGTTTAATATTTTGTATTGTCCAGTCCGCCGGATCTATACCCCTTTCGTTAGCTGCATTTTCCGCTGGAAGTCCGAAGGCATCCCACCCCATTGGATGAAGAACTTTCTTACCTTTCAGCCGTTGTTGCCGGGCGATAACGTCTGTTATTACATAATTTCGCACGTGTCCCATGTGCAAATTCCCAGATGGGTAGGGAAACATAGATAAGGCGAAGAAATTTTCACTCCTCTTTGCACTCGGCTCCGGCGTGCGATTTAGCCCGAGTTGCTCCCACCGTTTCTGCCATTCTGGCTCCAATTCACTGGGGCTATATCGATTTTCGGAGCTTTGCTTATCAAAACGAGTCATGCGTTCAGTTTGTTTGAGGAAGGCAAGGCCGCGAACTAGGAATTGTGCCCTGCTCCAGGCCATCATTTTGGTTAATTGCCGTGATCCGCACCACATGGTTGCGGCTGAGCAATTCTGGTAACTTCTTGCCCCCAGCTATCAGGGCTAAAAACTCCGGATCTTGCCATTGCAAATATCCCTCCAGGGCTGAACCATCTGGCAACTG
>NZ_CEXBMR010000004.1:0-40985 GCF_982614295.1 Synechococcus sp. | reverse complement strand
ACTCCGGATCTTGCCATTGCAAATATCCCTCCAGGGCTGAACCATCTGGCAACTGGATACGCAGCTCCCGCTTTTCGCGGATCCATTGCTGCAGTAGCCGCACACCTGGCAGGTTTGTATTCATTTCCAGCTGTGGGCTAGAGGCCATACCATCAAGACAGCTTCAGTGCAGCAATGCAGTTTCGCAAGTATCAGGGCTTAGGCAATGATTTTATTTTGATTGACGCCCGTAAAACTGAATCACCCCCGATACATCCAGATCAGGCACGCTTGTTGTGCGATCGCCGCTTCGGTGTTGGCGCTGATGGGTTGATCCTTGCTCTACCTCCACAGGGACTGGGTGATGTGCGGATGCAAATAATTAATGCAGACGGTTCTGAGGCTGAAATGTGCGGTAATGGGGTCCGCTGTTTTGCTCGATTTCTGGCCGACCTCGATGGCGCCACTCCATCCGGTTCGTGGCGGGTAGAAACACCTGCAGGCATCATCGTTCCGCAGCTTCTAGCCGATCAACAGGTTTCGGTAAACATGGGGGAACCTTTTCTATCCCCCTCGGCCATTCCCACGAGCATTGATGTTGGTGAATTGCTGCCCGAAGCCTGGTTGGAGGTGGCAGGTGAGCAGCTGCTTGTGGCTGCTGTTGGCATGGGCAATCCCCATGCAGTGGTTCAGGTTGATGACCTTGATCTAATTGCTTTTACAGAATTGGGTAGTGAGTTGGAAATACATCCTGCTTTTCCCGCCCGCACGAATGTGCATTTCGTTCAGGTGATTTCGCCAAACCAGCTGCGAATGAAGGTTTGGGAACGTGGCGCTGGCGCAACTCTTGCCTGTGGTACTGGCGCGTGTGCCGTTTTGGTTGCAAGCCATTTGCGTGGCGCTTGCGCTCGTGAAGCTGATATTGAGCTGCCTGGGGGCTTCCTTCATATTCGCTGGGACGAGGACAACCATCTGCAAATGGTTGGGCCTGCTGAATTTGTTTTTAGTGGTTATTGGTCTATAGAAGAAAATACAGAATTGCAATTCACTAAATCTATTGATTGCTCAATTGATTGCAGCCAGGGCTGCCTAGATCCTGAAAATTGCCCAAGCGCCAGCGCTCGCGCAAACGCAATGGCAGTGTTGGATAAATTTTCGCTAAATCAATTGGTAGATCTAGCCAATGAGTCTATTGAGCAACGCACAATCAAACGTATCAAAGGTGGTTGATTCATTGCTTTATTTAGACGCCTGCGCTGCGGCCCCGCCCCATCCACTGGTGTTGGCAGTTATGGCTGAATATCAGGCTGATTGCTGGGCGAATCCATCTAGCCTCCACAGTGCTGGCCTTATGGCCGCCGATCTTTTAGAACGAAGCCGCCTTGAGTTGGCTGCCCTAGTTGGGCTTAAGAAAGGGGAGGTTATTTTTACTTCCGGTGGCACCGAAGCAAATAATCTTGCTCTCTTTGGGGTGTGCAGGCGTTTAACTCCTGGCAGATTGCTGCTTTCACCCCTTGAGCATCAATCTGTAAGAGCCCCTGCCGCTCAACTTCGATTAGAAGGCTGGCAAATTGAATTGTTACCCGTTGATCAGCAGGGGCTTGTGAAGCTGGAGGAGCTGGAGAAATTACTTGAGCCTCCCACCCGTTTGCTTAGCCTCGTTTGGGGTAGCGCTGAAGTGGGAACGCTTCAACCAATGGCGGCTGTAGCAGCACTCTGCAAGGCGAAGGGTGTTTTGCTCCATAGCGATGCGGTTCAGGTGGCAGGGGAGGTTTTAGTGGATTTAGAAGCAATTCCAGTTGATTTACTTTCTGTATCCGCCCATAAATTCCAGGGTCCGCGTGGGGTTGGGGCTCTGTTGCTCGCTGATGGCATCGAACTACAGCCGCAGATACGTGGTGGTGGTCAGGAGGGGGGGCATCGATCCGGCACTGAGCCGGTGATCTTGGCTGCTGGCATGGTGAAGGCTCTTGAATTGAGACAAACATGCCAGCCCCATCCAGCTGAGCAGTTGGCTCAGTTGCGGGATCGCTTAATGGAGCAGTTGCTGGAATTAATTGGCGTGCGCCTCAGCGGACCATCCAATCCCAAGCAAAGGCTTCCCCATCACCTAAGCCTGCTTTTGAGTAGCCCAGAAGGCGTTCCCCTATCTGGCAGATCGATGGTGCGCGCAATGGCCCGTGGAGGCGTTGCCTGCAGCAGTGGTTCCGCCTGTAGTAGTGGTAAAGAATTAGCCAACTCAAATTTGTTAGCCCTTGGCTTGAGTGATGCAGAAGCAGCCAGTGGCTTGCGCTTCAGCTTTGGACCATGGCTTGAGCCTTCTGATCTAGATGAAATACCAGCTTTATTTGAGCGCTGTTTGGTTGAACTATCGCTGAAAAAATTGCAATGAACTTGCCTAGCGATCTTTTTAGCGCCGAAACTCAGCTGTTAGCTGCGCTATTGGCAGCCATAAAAGCAGAACCAAAGGGTCGTTGGAGTGCTGAATTGCGCTTTGAAGGGCTGCGAATTCTGCCAGTTGCATTGCGGCTTCTGGCAGAAATAAAAAACGCATCCTTTGCTTGCTCATTGGTATTTCCTGATGCCGGCGCCAGTGCCCTAGCTAAGCGAGATGCACCAAATATCGCGAGCAGCTGTTCAAACCTCAATGATTGGCTGAATTTGCAGGAAGCAAACCAAAGCAACAGCGCAGATTTATTGATTTTTGTGGCTCCACTCCCTCCTGATTACAGCGCTGTGGAAAGTATTTGCCAGAACCACGGCGGTCCGTTGCTTTTACTGAACGGCAGATTGGAGGATGCTGCCGTTGGTATTGGCAGCGTGGCGCGGGCTCGCAGAAAGGGTTTTCTCGCAACATGGCAAAACGCTTACAGCCTTCAACCGTTGTTAGAGGCGGCTCTGCTGCATGCATATCCAGATCAGTGGTTTCTCTTCAAACAAGGCGATAGCGGTTTTGTGCCAGTAGCTGCCTTTGATAAAAAACCAGCCCCTGAAGAATTAGACGAAGCCCTTAGTAATCCTTTGGGCCAGGGATTAAGGGCGCTTGATCGATTTTTGAATGAGTTGAGCTAACTCCACCTAAGCTCTGGAAACTGTTTTTAACACCATGGCAGAGAAGCCAAGCAATTTTTTGAAGCGTTTAAACCCAATAGATCTTGGCGCTGCAGCTGCAGTATTGCTAGCCGCCGTGGGTGTTATTTGGAGCCCCAAACTTGCTGGCAGCGTTGCTAGGGCAACCGGAGGCATGAAATCAGTGCTTGTAACTGTTGATGTGAAGGGTATTCCTTCCGAGAACCCCAATGCCTTGTTAAGCAAAATCAGAGCTGACGCTAAAACGAGCCTCGTGATTCGTAATCAACCCCACGGAAGCGTAGATATCAAGCAAGTAACAGCAATAAACAAAAGAGTTGTAGTGGTGCTCCCCAGCGGCGTTGTTACCACTGCTCCAGATCCGAATGCAAGTGGTTTTTCCACACTTGATGCTCGTTTTGTGCTCCGAGGCGATGGCCAGGTAAGTAAAGCCGGCGTTGTATTAGGTAATCAAGCTTTAAAAATTGGCTCACCTGTTGAATTAGATGGCGCCACCTATAGAATTAAAGGAGTAGTTAGCAATGTTCAAATTATAAACCCCTGATATGTTTAATTTAACTAAAGCCTTGTGGGCAACTGGTTTACTTGCAAGTTGTAATTTAGGCGCTCAATTTAGTTCTGTTAGAGCCCAGCAGCTTGAGCCGCCAACCCTGCCGCTGCTAAGCCCCATGGGTTTACCCATGCTGCAAGCCCAGGTGATGTGCCCTCAATTGCAAAGGGGGGTGCAACAAGCTGTTGGGGCAGAGGCTGCTGTGTGGAGCATCAGTGTGGCCGATTCCAGCGGTCGATTACTTGCCGATATAAACGGTGATCGACCTCGCATACCCGCCTCAAATCAAAAACTTTTAAGCACCGCTATTGCCTTAGATCGTCTGGGGCCAGATCACCGCCTTAACACCGAGCTTTGGCAGTTACCAGATGGCTCTTTCCGGCTTTTGGGCAGTGGCGACCCCAGCCTTGGCTTCTTGCAACTAAAACGTTTCGCCAAGTTGGCCTCAGGTTCTGGCGGCAGCAGTAACTCTGGCAGTGGCCTTGTGCGCCTTCAGCTGGAGGAAGAACCCGCCAGTAGATGGTGGCCCCAGGGTTGGTCGCTGGCAGATCGCAACTACGACTACGGAGCTCCGATCACGCGGCTCGCGCTTACCTCAAATGCTGTTGATATGTCGGTGCAGAACCCCCCTGCCCGCATGAAGCGCCTGCTCAGCCAGGAAATTGGCCGTAATGGACGCACCGCAATGATTAGTTCAATTCCAGCCGGTAGTACAAAACCAGCAGACAGCATTTTACTGCTAAGCGAATCATCAAAATCGATGCATCACTTACTCAGCTTGGCCAATAGTGAAAGCCACAACTTCACAGCAGAGGTGCTGCTTCGCGAAGGCACCGGCAGCTGGAACTTGCCAATCACCCAGCGACGCACCTTGGAGTGGTTGCAGCAGCAAGGTTTGCCCATACAAGGGGTGGCAATTCAGGATGGTTCCGGACTCGATCGGGGCAACCGCGTTACCAGCAGGTTGTTAACCGCTCTGTTGCTACGCATGGCCCAACATCCCTACGCCAAAAACTACCTTGCAAGCATGGCCGTTACTGGCCAGAAGGGCACTCTGGCTTCTTATTTTCGAGGTACCGAATTGGAGGGCAGGTTTAGCGGTAAAACAGGCACAATCAGCGGCGTTAAAGCAGTTTCTGGTGTGCTGAGCACAGCGGATGGACCTGTTTATGTGAGCATGATTTCAAATGGGTCTGCTGCCCCGGTTACTGTGATGGGAAGGGTTTTGAAGTTGGGTATGGGGGCAGGCCATTGCCGCCAGTTGGGTTTTTAAGCAGAACGGCGGCCAATTTTGCGAGCGTTACTGCGATTTGTTGATACGGAATTCCCCTGATCTGGCGGAACCTCAAGATCACTGCTTTGCAGCCTTACAAGCTCGCGTCTACCAGCGATAACCACTTTGCCCATCTCCTGCAAGCGACTATCTAGTTCGCCAAGCACTTGCTCGGCATAGCGATTAGCACCTTGCTGCACAGTGGCCGCTTCTTGACGACTGCGCAAAAGCAAGGCTTCAGCTTGTTGCTGTGTAGTTTGACGGAAATTAAGTGCTTCTTTTTGCAGCCGCTCTGCTTCTGCTTGGCTTTCTTGCTGAAGCCTGATGGCCTCTTGGCGTATTTGTTCTAGTTCTTGGAGTGATTGCTGGCGGTTTCGTTCGTGGGCCTCAGCCGAACTGCGTTTCATTTGTTGGTGTTCCTGCTCTAACTGTTGGAAACGCGCACCAGCCTCCTGTTCCAACTGCTGACGTCTTGCTGCAAATTGCTGGTCCATCTGGGCCACTCTTGCTTGATGTTCCTGTTCGGTTGCAGCAACTTGCCGCCTTGCTTGTACAAGCAGTTGCTCTCCTTGTTGCCTGGCCTGTTCGCGCACTTCGGCTCCTTGGCGCTCCGCCTCTTGTCGAACGCTGGCACCGTTAATCAAAGCATCTCTCTCCCTACGGGCTTGGCTAATAATTTCTTCAGCCTGCTGGCGTGCTTGCGCCAGGTAAGCCTCTTTTTGACGCATCAGTTCAACGGCCTGATCCACCTCCCTAGGCAGTGATTGGCGAACCGCATCAAGTATTTCAACAGCGTCTTGCTCGTTAACCAGGCGACCACCGGAGAAGGGAACCCGCGTTCCCTCGAGCACAATTTCTTCTAGCTGATCAAGCTGATCGAGTACTTCCAATCGAGCCTGGGCCATCTGGTTCTCGCAACATCACTCCTGTTGATTAAACAGCTCGATCAGATCGATCGCCACCATTTCGGGCACCATATGTGCCACATCACCGCCAAAACGGGCCACTTCCTTAACAACACTGCTACTTAAAAAGCTGTGGCTCACAGCTGTAGCCATAAAAAGTGTGTCCACAGCAGGGGAGAGGCTGGCGTTTGTATGGGCCAATTGCAACTCAAATTCGAAATCGCTCAGGGCTCTTAAACCCCGGAGGATTACGCGTGCCTGCTCTTGCAAAGCAAAATTAACGGTTAAGCCAGAAAAACTTGTGATCCGCACCTGGGGGAGATGGCTTGTTGCGATGCTCAGTTGTTGCAAACGTTTTTCAAGGCTAAAAGTGGGCTGCTTATTTGGGTTTTGCAGCACTGCCACCACCACTTCATCAAAAAGAGCGCTGGCCCTTTGAATTAAATCGAGGTGCCCAAGGGTAACTGGATCGAAACTACCTGGATAAACGGCCCGCATGCTTATGGGGTTGCTCTCCCTAGAGTGACGCAACGCGCTCCAGGGGTTTCCATCACAGGGCTGAAGGCGGGCCACCAGCCACTCATTCAGGATCCAGCTCGATTGGAGGCTTTGCTTAAGGCTCTGCCAGTAGAACCAGGCTGTTACTTAATGCGTGATGCTGAAGATCGCATCCTCTACATAGGTAAATCAAAAAGTTTGCGCAGCCGAGTGCGTAGCTATTTCCGTGATGGACCTTCTGATCGCCCCAGAATCAACTTAATGGTTCGCCAAGTGGTGGAGATTGAATTCATTGTTACCGATAGTGAGGCTGAGGCGTTAGTTCTTGAATCAAATCTAATCAAGAACCACCAGCCTCATTTTAATGTACTTTTAAAAGACGATAAGAAATATCCCTATTTGTGCATCACGTGGAGCGAAGATTATCCGCGTATATTTATTACAAGGCAACGCAGATTCCGCCGCGCGAGTGATCGTTTCTACGGGCCATATGTCGATGTTGGTTTGTTGCGGCGCACCCTAGCAATCGTTAAGCGAGTATTTCCTCTGCGGCAACGGCCTCAACCCTTGCATCGAGATAGAACCTGCCTTAACTATGACATCGGTAGATGCCCTGGCGTTTGCCAGGAAAAAATTTCTGCAGAAAATTATAAAATAATAATCCAAAAAGTTGCAATGGTATTTCAAGGCCGAAATGATGAGCTGCTAGATTTACTACAACAGCAAATGGTTCGTTATGCCGAACGTCTTGATTTTGAAGCAGCCGCACTCGCGCGCGATCAATTAAAAGGCCTAGAGCTACTTACATCTGAGCAGAAAGTTGCCTTACCAGATTCTGATATCAGTAGGGATGTGATTGCATTAGCAAGTGATGATCGTGTAGCTGCAGTTCAATTATTTCAGGTTAGAGCAGGTAAATTAGTTGGACGTCTTGGCTATACAGCTGATGCCGAAGCGGCATCCCCCGGCGCGATTCTGCAAAGGGTGCTGGAGGAGCACTACAGCCAGGTGGATCCGGTGGAAATTCCCCCTGAGGTTTTACTGCAACATCCCCTGCCAGAGCAGGAATTACTTGAGGCCTGGCTGCGGCAGAGACGGGGGCGCAAGGTAACCCTGCTGAATCCGCAACGGCAGCAGAAAGCCGAACTAATTGAGATGGTTGTGCGCAATGCCAGTTATGAATTAGTTAGGGCGCAGCGCAATGCTGAACAGCAGCATTTAGCCCTTGAGGATCTAGCTCAACTTCTAGAATTAGAGCATCCTCCCAGACGTATTGAAGGTTTTGATATCAGCCATATTCAAGGCAGCGATGCAGTGGCATCCCAGGTGGTATTTATCGACGGACTTCCCGCGAAACAGCATTATCGCAAATACAAAATTCAAAGTAGCAGCATTCAATCGGGGCATAGTGATGATTTTATGGCGATGGCGGAAATTATGCGCCGCAGGTTTAGACGCTGGAGCCAAGCAAAGCAAGGGGGCGCTGATTTAAATGAATTGCGGCGCCGTACCAAAACAACATTGCAAAGCGATGGTTTAATCGATTGGCCTGATGTTGTGATGATCGATGGCGGTAAGGGACAGTTATCTGCAGTGATGGAAGCACTTAGAGAATTGGATTTGGCTGATGAGTTAGTGGTTTGTTCACTTGCCAAACAAAAAGAGGAAATATTTACCCCAGGTGCTTCTAATTCTTTAAATACAGAACCTGATCAATTAGGGGTAGTTCTCTTGAGACGGCTGCGGGATGAAGCCCATAGATTCGCGGTTGGATTTCACAGGCAACAGCGAGGAGAGCGTATGAAGAGATCCCGTCTTAGCGACATTCCAGGTCTTGGACCTAAACGTGTAAAAGATCTGCTTGCTCATTTCCGTTCAATTGATGCAATTCAATTGGCTACAGCTGAACAATTAGGGGGATGTCCTGGGATGGGCTCAGCATTAGCTAAACAAATTTACGATTATTTTCATCCAACAAATGATGAGGAAACCGCTTAGACCATCGTTACAAATTCCTCAGAAATACTTGGATGTAATGCCATCGTTCTATCAAAATCCGCTTTGGTTGCGCCCATCCCTACTGCAATTGCAGCCATCTGAATAATTTCAGCTGCATGGTTGCCAACCATGTGGCACCCTAATATTCGATTAGAGGTTTTAGCTACTACAAGTTTTAATATGCACCGAGGCCCAACGGCAGGTAAGGCTTGCTGCAAGCTACGAAATTTGGCTTTATATATAACTATATTTTCAATTCCAAACCTGTTAGTGGCCTCATCTTCACTCAGGCCAACACAGGCAAATTCAGGCTGCGTGAAAACTGCTGTAGCAATAATCTCGTGGTTTACAACCCTTTTGATTCCTGCAAATACATTATCGGCAACTGCCCTACCTTCGTCAATCGCTACCGGGGTTAAATTGACCCTATTTGTAACATCTCCCACTGCATAGATATGTTCGATATTTGTTTGTTGGTATTCATTAACTATTATCCGATCCTTTTCATGGGTGATAGCTGCCGCTTCCAATTGTAAATTTTTTATAAATGCACCCCTCCCCGCAGCCTGTAATACCGCCATGGCATTGAAACTCAGTTGCTCTCTAGCAGTGGAATCGGAGTTATTGCGAGTGCAATTAACATTGTATTTATTTCCCTGCTTTTGGATGCTATTGGGTGAGCAACCAAATTCTAATTTAATGCCTAATTCTTGCATTTCAGTTTCTATAGCTTTTACCAATTCTGTGTCAAATTCCTTCAGAAGCCTATGTTTTCTCACGATTTGAGTTACTTTAATGCCAAGGCCAGCTAAAATACAGGCAAACTCGCAAGCTATGTAGCCTGCTCCAATAATTAAGATCGATTCTGGCAATTGCTCTGCCTCAAAAAGATCATCACTTACCCAGCCCAACTCTCCCCCTGGAATATTTAATCGTGCTGGAGCTCCTCCCACTGCAATTAATATATTGCTGGCACTTACGCATCGTTCCCCAACTTTAATAGTATGCGCATCTACAAATGAAGCCCAACCTGTTATTAATTCGATTCCTGCACTCTCAAGGGATTTAATATATATATGATTAAGCCTATCTACTTCCCTGCGTACATTTGCCAATAATATTTGGCTATTGCAGCCATTATTTTTTATATCCCACCCATAACTTTCTGCGTTTTGTAAAGTTTCTTTGTATTCAGATCCATACACTAAAAGTTTTTTGGGCACACAACCTCGAATCACGCAGGTGCCCCCAACTCTATTGCCTTCAATGATTGCCACTTTTGCTCCATGGCGTGCGGCTCGTTTGGCAGCTGCAAGTCCCCCTGAGCCGGCGCCAATCACCAGAAGATCAAAATCCATAAGCTAATCAAGCAACCCATTCATCTTGGTTCCTCGCAGTGGCAGTTGGCATTTGGGTGCTGAATGATCAGCTACATCCGTTGCAAGCGGCTTTGGCATCCTGCAAACCCAGCGATGCGAGGGTTCTATTGGTGGAATCCCTATCTGTTTTAAATGCCGGGCCCCATTTGCAGAAGCAGATCTTTTTTTGGTCTGCTCAACGGCATTTTGCGGATGAATTGCGTTGTGCGGGTTGGAGGGTTGATCTTGTGGAGGCCCCCAGCTACGCAGAAGCTTTGACGGGTTGGCTCACAAGCCACGGCATCAGCGAACTTCGGGTGATGGAACCAAGTGATCGCCCTATCCACAAGGCGATCGAACGTATTGCCGCCCAGCTGGAAACTCAGCCTGATTGGCAGCTGCGTTGGTATCGCAATAATCAATTCCTCTGGAGTAAGGCTGAATTCGCTGAATGGGTGGGCACTAAAAAGCAATTGCGGATGGAATTTTTCTATCGCGAGGGCCGTAAGCGTTTTGATCTGCTGATGGCAGCTGATCAACCTTTAGGGGGCGAATGGAACTTCGATAAGGAAAATCGCAAACCACCGCGAGGTGGGTTGATGGGCCCGCCCGCCCTGTGGTTTGAGCCCGATAGCTGCACAGAAGCAGTGATCGAAAAACTATTGGAGTTGCAGGATAAATATCAACTCACAGGCGCGGCGCGGCCTTTTCGTTGGGGTGTTAATAGGCAGCAAGGCCTGGATGTGCTCGAGCATTTCATAGCTACACGGCTTGCAGATTTCGGCCCATATCAAGATGCAATGGTGCAGGGTGAAGCAACCCTCTGGCACGCACTAGTAAGTCCTTACTTAAACCTTGGCTTGTTGCAGCCCCTTGAAGTTTTGAAACGCCTTGAGCAGGCGGGCCTTGAGCAACAGGTGCCGCTGGCCAGTTTGGAGGGGGTGATACGTCAAATACTTGGCTGGCGAGAATTTACCCACGGCCTCTACCAGCATTTCGACGCCAACTACCAATTTTCAAATGCTCTTGAGGCCACAGCTCCAATACCAACTTTCATCACTAATCTTGGCGGAAGCGGTATGCAATGCCTAGACAGCGTTTTGGCAGAACTGGCTAGCAGCGGCTATCTCCATCACATCCAGCGTTTAATGGTGCTTGGCAACTTAGGTCTTTTGGCAGGCTGGGATCCCCAGGCATACGTTGCTTGGTTTACAAGTCAATTTGTTGATGCCCACGATTGGGTAATGCAAACAAATGTGCTTGGTATGGGGCTTTGGGCTGATGCTGGAAAACTCGCTAGCAAGCCCTACGCCGCTAGCGGCAAATACTTGCAACGTATGGGAACCTATTGCCAAAACTGCCGTTTTGATCCAGCTAAACGCAGCGGACCGGATGCTTGTCCTTTTACAGCCCTCTATTGGAATTTCTTAGATCGCCACTCAGAGCGTTTTCGCAGCCATCCGCGGATGGCATTAATGATTAAACAACTAGATAAATTCAGTAGCGAAGAAAGATTTGCCATTGCTGCAACCGCGGCAGGTTATGAATGGGCTCAAAGCGGTACTAACAAATGAGCTTGCATCTTTCAGCTGAAGCTTATCTTTGGTTTAAAACACTTCATATTATCGGTGTTGTTGTATGGTTTGCTGGTCTTTTTTACTTAGTAAGACTTTTTATTTATCATGTAGAGGCAGAAGAGCAGGCAGAGCCTCTCCGCCAAGCTTTTGAACAACAGTTTGGTTTGATGGAAAAGCGTCTTGCAAATATAATTACTACCCCTGGTTTGATTGTAACAATTGTTGGTGCAGCAGGTTTACTAATTGGCAACCCAGGCTGGTTATCTCAAAGTTGGTTGCATGCCAAACTTGCTTTTGTAGTAGTTCTTTTAGGCTATCACTGGTTTTGTTATCGCCTGATGGGTTTACTTGCTCAGGGAAAATGTGAATGGAGCGCAAAACAGTTACGCGCTTTTAATGAATTGCCCACCTTGCTGTTAGTAATTGTTGTGATGCTGGTGGTATTCAAGAATCAATTTCCCACCAGTGCTGCAAGCTGGTTGATAGTGGGGCTGGTGGTTTTTATGGCTGGCACTATTCAGTTCTATGCCCGCTGGCGGCGCCTGCGGGCAGAACGGGAGGCGAGCCATGCTTCTTGATCACCCTTTGCGCTTAGTGCTCTCTTCAGTTACGAAGGAAAGTTGCCCCAAGACACTCAATTTTCACTGCCACACCCTTTGTAGTGATGGAAGCCTCTCGCCAAAAGCTCTAGCTGAGCAGGCTGTGCAGATTGGGCTTGAACACTTTGCTGTTACTGATCACCACAGCCTTGAAGCCTATCCAATTATTAAAAATGAATTAGCGAGATTTCAAGCGGCTGGTAAAGCGGTTCCTACTCTTTGGAGTGGCACTGAAGTGAGTTGTGTTCTTGAAAATTGCTTGGTGCATGTTTTAGCCCTTGGCTACAAACCAGATCACCCCGCCATGGCTCCATACCTAAGGGGGGATGCGGTGGTGGGGGAAAAATTGAATGCCTCTTCAGTAGTGAAAGCTATACAGGCAGCTGATGGCTTGGCTTTGCTTGCCCATCCCGCCCGCTATCGGCTCAATTTCAAGCTGTTGGTGAAAGCGGCAGCGGCACTCGGCTTTGATGGGGCAGAAGCCTGGTACGACTACGAAATGCAACCTCGTTGGCGCCCAAGTGCTCATGTGTGTGATCGGGTGGCTGCTCTAGCTAGTGAACTCAACCTTTTGCATAGTTGTGGCACCGACAGCCACGGATTAAGCCTGTTGGGCCGCTAAATTTACTTTTAGTAAATATGGGTGTTATGGGATTCTTCGATCGCTTCCGCCGCAAGCCCAATGAAGTGGAGCCAGACAAAAGCTTTTTCCTAGAACCAGATAGTGCTGGCAGCCTCGGCGACGTTAATTTCATGCGTCGCCCTTACAGCATTCGGCGCACCTTTCCTGGCACCGCAGCAAACCCAGGTCTCAAGGAACGCATTGAAGAGGTGGATTCGATGGCATCACGGCTCGAGAAGGTTTCTGACGGACTTCCAGAAGCGACAGTGAGCGAGCCAAGCTCATATAACAACGATGTGGTGCCAAAGCCAGTTAAAAAAACCTTCGCTCAACAAATTAGTCAGGAAGAGCTTGAAAATCGCATGAGGGGTTCTGCTGTTTCAGGCACAAATGTGCCTGGTAGCGCATCAAAGAAGCCCGTTGAACCTGAAAAGATTGCTCCGCCAGTGGCCCGTTCTGCCAAGCCTGGATCAATAGATCCCTTCAAGAACATGCTTAAAGACCTGGGCTAATTTCGCTATTTTTGACAGTTTCAATATTTTTATCTGTTGTTAGCACCAATTCTTTCAAAAACTGCAACTGTTCTTGTTCTGGATTTTCCCATAAACCGCGATTACTTGCTTCAAGTAGACGTTCTGCCATATCGCGTAATGCCCACGGATTGCTCTGTTTTATTGTTCTCTGAACATCAAGATCCTCCAGCCATCGTTTACAGATTGCGCCATAGGCCCAATCTGGCACTAAATCAGTGCAGGCATCGTAGGCAAAGAGATAATCAAGGCTAGCAGCAAATTCAAAGGCTCCCTTGTAGCCATGCTTTTGCATTCCTTCTATCCAGCGAGGATTTAAGAGCCGGCTGCGTATAACTTTGTCTAATTCTAGAGCTAAAGGTTTTGGTCTTGGCCGTTCAGGTTGAGAGTGGTCGCCAAACCAGAGTTGGGGATCACTGCCCCGAATACGCCGCACTGCAGCAGCCATACCGCCATGAAATTGGTAGTAATCGTCTGAATCAAGTAGATCATGTTCGCGATTGTCTTGGTTGTGCAAAACAACTTGCACTTCTTCAAGGCGTTTTTCCAAGCCGATGCGATCTGCAACTGGCTCTTCACTGGCCTGGTAACGCCATTTACTCCAGTTTAGAAAAGCTTCAGCTAGATCATCTTTGCTTTCCCAATTTCCACTTTCGATCAACCCCTGCAAACCAGCTCCATAGGCTCCAGGGGCTGAACCGTAAACCTGGCAACCGCCGCAACCATCCGCCTGCTGTTTAACGATGTGATTCGCTTCCTTGAGCCAATGTAGTAGTTGTGGAAAAGCATCTCTAAAAAAGCCCGAGATTCGTACTGTTACATCAACTCTTGGCCGGCCAAGAAAATTAATAGGGATCAATTCGAGCCCCACCATTCGCCGATTGGGGCCATCCCATAAAGGCCGAACCCCCATAAAGGCCAGCACCTGCGCTACATCATCTCCACCACTGCGCATCGTGCTGGTGCCCCAAATTGAAATGGCCAAATGGGTTAAGTGATCACCTTCGGCCTGAAGATGTTGCTCGAGAAGGGAGTCTGCAGCTTTTCTACCGATATCCCATGCCGCCTCCGTTGGCACTGCTCGTAGATCTACTGAATAGAAATTTCTTCCCGTTGGAAGAACTTCAGGCCTGCCACGGGTTGGAGCTCCAGAAGGACCAGCCTCAATGCGTTCCCCCCGCAGAGCAGCGAGCAGATTGTGGCGTTCTAAGGGGGCGCAACCTTTCAACCTTGGGAGTAAATCCCGATTGATCTGAATCAGCTCTGCTGCAGTGTTGCTGCCAGGAGCAGCAACTAATCCAGCGAGGCAACTGGCTGCAAGATTCTCAAGTGCGGTGATGCCATCACCCTGGGTGCGCAGAACCATTTCTGGAGCAATCGCTTGAAGCCGTTGCTGATCTGCTGATGTGAGTAGATCAGCTTCGGCTGCTGTTAATGGATCGAGGCAGAGGCAAAGATCTTTTGCAAGAGCGCGGCTAAGGCCAATGCGGCTGGAGCCGGGGGAACGGGCAATTGCCAAAAGCAATTCAGTTTCAGCAGCAGTTGTGGGCGCACAGCCATAAATGTGCAAACCAGTTCGTATTTGTGCTTCTTTTAATTCACACAAGTAGCCATCAACCCTGCTTATTTTTTCATTGAAATTGTCGCTAAAAAATGAATCAATATTACTATTTTGAATGCCAATTGTGGTATTTAATTTTTCTAGATCTAGGGCTTGCATTTTCTCGTTAAGCTTTTCTGTTAATACCTCAACTCTATTGCTTGCCATGGTGGATGCTTCCCAGTATTCATCAACTAAGCCTTCCAATTCAGCGAGTTCGCGATATAATCCAGCCCTACCTAAAGGAGGGGTGAGGTGATCTAAAATAACAGCCTGGCTGCGGCGTTTAGCTTGGGAGCCTTCGCCGGGATCATTAACTATAAATGGATAAATATTTGGTAGGGGTCCGAGGGCTATTTCAGGAAAACAATTTTTAGATAGGCCAATACCCTTTCCGGGTAGCCATTCTAAATTTCCATGTTTACCAAAATGAATAACAGCATTTACTTTGAACACTTGCCTAATCCATAGGTAATGGGCCAGATAACTGTGGGTTGGAGCTAAATCAGGGCAGTGATAATTCAAGGCAGGGTCGCGGTCGTATCCCCTGCTGGGTTGCAACATAACTATTATGTTGCCAAAAATTAAACCGCAAATAGGAAATTTTTGTTTATCAAGCCCTTGATCATTTGTAGCCTTTCCCCAGCGCTCTTCAATTAATTCTTGCGGTTCCTGAGCCAGTTGGGAAAACCAATCCTGATATTGAGCTAAGTCCAGTTCAGCGCATGGGGCTAGGTGCCAGCTTTCAGGATCAGGGCTGCGAGCTTCTGTTAGGGCTTTGATTAATTCATCACCATCAATTGGCAGAGGCTTTTCTCCAAGTTGATAACCCTCTGCCTTGAGCCAATGCAGCACTTCCACAACGCTGGCTGGTGTATCTAGGCCCACACCATTCGCTAGGCGACTGTTGCGGCAGGGGTAATTGGCTAAGACCAGAGCAATGCGTTTTTGGCTCTCGGGTGTGCGGCGTAATTGCACCCAAGCAGCAGCTAACGCTGCCATCCAATCCAAGCGTTCCACATCGGGGCAGTAGCGCTGAACAGCACATTCGAGGGCGGTGTCAGCCCGATAAAGCTCCTTAAAACAACCAATACGCCCAGTGATGCGGCCATCAAGCTCCGGAAGAGCTACCTGCATGCTGAGATCTAAGGGGCTGAGGCCAACGCTGCTGGCGGCCCAGCGTTGTTTGGGAAGGGTGCTGCAAAGCAATTGCAACACCGGTACGCCAAGACTGCGCCAAAGGGGTGCACCCGCCTCTGCTTCATCGGCCTTCACCGAAGCAAATCCAGTAGCGCAGAGCACCAATTCCACCTGCTCTGCTTTAAATAATTGCCTTACCCCCTGTTGAACCAATTCATCCCTCAGGCTGCTAACCAGTAACAGTCGCGGACATAAACCTGCAGCCCTAATTGAAATTAAGCAACTATCTAATAGCTCGAGATCGGCGCTATTCCAAAGAGCTCGATAGAAAAGGAGACCTACTCTCGCTCCACTATCCATACACCAGTTGTAAGGCAAAGGATCTGGTTGGGGTATTGGTTTTGGCGTTTCCATTGGCTTTCCTTCAAGCCATTGGCTGCAGCACGTCAACACTTGAGCCATATTTTCAGGGCCCCCTTCCCTCAAGCTGCGCCCGATAGCAAGGCTTAAAAATTCCGGAAAGTTTCCAAGGCTTGCCAGTTCAGCTTCACCCTCAGCGGTGCCGCTAATGATTAAAAGACCCCTTTGATCGCTGGCTCTAGCCCATTCCCTCAGTTGTTCGATGCCGTAGCTCCAATGGCCCCGCCCCCCCAGCAAGCGAACCAGCACTAATTTTGCTTTCACCACAGTGCTGCGCAGGTAGTGGTCTACAGCGGCTGGATGTTGCAGCGCTTGCAGGTTTAAACCCCGCAAAGCCATCTTTCTGCTTTGGTTAGCCAGCAGGCTTAAGTCGCTATCAGCGCTGCTGAGAAACAAAAAAGGTGCAGCCGATTGCTCCACTAAAAAAGGTTCCTGGCTACTTAGGTCGCCAGGGATAGCTGCCAATCTGTGCATCTAGCCATCATCCCTGGCAAGGGGATGAGAAGATCAAAGCAAGGTTTCTGCCGCCAGATGAATCAATTTCTCCCGTTTGCCTGGTTCGGTGGCCGCTGCGTGCCATTTGCTGAAGCCACTCTTTCTGTGGCCACCCATGCCTTGCATTACGGCACAGGCGCTTTTGGCGGCATGAGGGCTATACCTAATCCAGATAATTCACAAGAAATACTGCTGTTTAGAGCCGATCGCCATGCGAAGCGATTGAGTGAAAGTGCGAAGCTCTTGCTCACAGAATTAAGCGCAGAGACGGTCATGGATGCCGTTAGGCATTTTTTAAAGGCAAATAAACCAACAAAGCCCAGTTATTTAAGGCCATTTGTATATACCTCAGATCTTGGAATTGCGCCGAGATTACATGATATTGAAACTGATTTTTTGATATACGGTATAGAGTTAGGTGATTATTTATCACCAGATGGTGTTACTTGCAGAATTAGTTCATGGACCAGGCAAGAGGACCGATCCCTTCCGTTAAGAGGAAAAATCAGCGGCGCTTACATAACCAGTTCTTTAGCAAAAACCGAAGCGGTTAAAAGCGGTTTTGATGAAGCGTTACTTTTAAATAGCCGCGGTAAGGTAAGCGAAGCAAGTGGAATGAACTTGTTTATTGTTCGCGATGGTATTTTGTTTACCCCCGGAGTTGATCAAGACATATTAGAAGGAATTACAAGAGCCAGTGTTATCGAACTAGCTCGCAGCATAGGTATAGAGGTGGTGGAAAGACCGATAGATAAAACTGAATTATTTATAGCTGATGAGGTATTTCTTACTGGAACAGCGGCTAAAGTAACCCCAGTGCGACGGGTGGAAAGCACAGAATTAGCCACATACAGACCCGTTATGGATACGCTTAGAGAAAGGCTCACCGCCATTACTGAAGCCAGAGACCCTAAATTTGAACATTGGGTAACCAGGGTGAACATAGGGGAATGACAAGTTTTCTTGAACGGCTCCACAGCCCGCAGCGACCGGTGTTGGTGTTCGATGGAGCAACGGGCACGTCATTACAGCAGATGGAGCTCACCGCAACTGATTTTGGTGGTGTCGCTTTAGAAGGATGCAACGAGATATTGGTGCGTACACGGCCCGATGTAGTTAAGGAGGTGCACAGGCAATTCCTCGAGGCTGGTTGCGATGTAATTGAAACAAATACCTTCGGCTCTACATCACTAGTTCTTGCTGAATACGATCTTCAAGCAGAAGCATTTGAACTAAACAGGGAGGCTGCCAACCTGGCCAGGGAGATGGCCGATGCCTACAGCAGCGAGGAAAAACCTAGATACGTAGCTGGTTCGATCGGACCAACAACTAAGTTACCCAGTCTTGGCCACGTAAGTTTCGATGTAATGAAGGCCTGTTTTGCTGAACAGGGTCGCGGTCTTTTAGCTGGAAATGTGGATTTATTCATTGTGGAAACCTGCCAAGATGTATTACAAATAAAGGCTGCATTAAGCGGATTAGAACAAGCATTTGAAGAAACGGGTGAGAGGCGCCCGATAATGGTTAGCGTAACGATGGAAACAACTGGCACGATGTTAGTTGGTTCTGATATAGCTGCAGTTGTTGCAATATTAGAACCGTTCTCAATCGATATCCTTGGCTTAAACTGCGCCACCGGACCAGAGCAAATGAAGGAGCATATGCGCTATCTAAGTGCCCATGCTCCATTTGTTGTTAGCTGTATCCCGAATGCTGGTTTGCCTGAAAATGTTGGCGGTGTTGCTCATTATCGCTTAACCCCCATAGAGATGAAGATGGCACTTCATCATTTCATCGAAGATCTTGGCATTCAAGTTATTGGCGGATGTTGTGGTACCACCCCTGCTCATATTGCAGCCTTGGTGGAATTGGCAAGAGAATTAAAACCTGCCCCTCGCCAGGTTCGACTCCCAGTGCAACGCATTGAGCGGCCCCAGCTTCAAGCTGAATCTGCAGCCGCTTCTCTTTACAGCACCACTAGCTACGAACAGGAAAATTCTTTTCTTATAATCGGTGAGAGATTAAATGCAAGCGGCTCAAAAAAAGTACGCGAATTGCTTAATGAAGAAAATTGGGATGGATTAATTGCTGTTGCCCGCAACCAAGTAAAAGAGAATGCTCATATCTTGGATATAAATGTTGATTATGTTGGGCGAGATGGTGAATCTGACATGCATGAACTTGTTAGCAGGCTTGTAAACAATGTAAATCTTCCATTAATGCTTGATTCAACCGAATGGCAGAAAATGGAGGCTGGTCTTAAAGTTGCTGGTGGAAAATGTTTACTTAATTCCACTAACTATGAAGATGGCGATGATAGATTCTTCAAGGTGCTTGAATTGGCTCGAAGCTATGGGGCGGGAGTTGTTGTTGGCACAATCGATGAAGAAGGTATGGCCCGCACTGCAGAAAGAAAATTTGCAATAGCAAAACGCGCCTATTTAGATGCTTTGAAATATGGAATTCCGGCAAGAGAAATTTTTTACGATCCCTTGGCGCTACCAATCTCTACCGGAATAGAGGAAGATAGGCGCAATGCTTGTGAAACAATTAAAGCAATTAAACGAATACGCACCGAATTACCTGGAGTTCATGTTTTACTAGGAGTTAGCAATATTAGTTTTGGTTTATCCCCAGCGGCTCGGATTGTATTGAATTCTATTTTCTTACACGATTGTTGTGAGGCTGGAATGGATGCGGCAATAGTTAGCCCTGCTAAAATATTGCCTCTTATAAAAATTAGCGATGCACATCAGAAGGTTTGCCGCGATCTTATCAATGATTTACGTGAGTTTGAAAATGGTGTTTGTAGCTACGACCCCCTCACAACTCTCACCACCTTATTTGAGGGGGTAAGCGCAAAAGAAGCCAGGGAATCTGGACCATCCTTGGCGGATCTTGCCGTTGAAGAGCGCTTAAAACAGCATATTATCGATGGGGAACGAATCGGATTAGAAGCTGCCCTGATGGAGGGTTTGCTGCAATACAAACCTCTAGAGATTGTTAATACTTTTTTACTTGATGGTATGAAGGTTGTTGGCGAATTATTTGGTTCTGGTCAAATGCAACTTCCATTTGTTTTGCAGAGTGCTGAAACTATGAAAAGTGCTGTTGCATATCTAGAACCCCATATGGAAAAAATAATCGGCGCTGATGGTAAGGTTGAAAGCTCAGCTAAAGCAAAGTTACTGATAGCAACAGTAAGAGGGGACGTTCACGACATTGGCAAGAATCTCGTAGATATTATTCTCACAAATAACGGCTACGAGGTTATTAACCTTGGCATTAAACAATCCGTAGAAGCCATCATTGACGCTCAGCAAATTCATAAAGCTGATTGTATTGCGATGAGTGGCTTACTAGTGAAATCTACTGCATTTATGAAGGATAATCTAGCCGCATTTAATGATGCGGACATTAATGTTCCGGTTATTTTAGGCGGGGCGGCACTCACGCCTAGGTTTGTTAATAAAGATTGTAGAGATGTTTATAATGGCCAGGTTATTTACGGGCGAGATGCTTTTACTGATTTACGATTTATGGATGCTTTAGTTGCTGCAAAAAAAACTGAACAATGGGATAATAAATCTGGTTTTCTTGGTATTGCACCTGAAGGATTTGGTGCTGAAGTTGTATCTTTACCCGCCGAAACTAAGTTAGACGCTTTTGAAACACCCAATCCTACTAATCCTAATTTAAATGAATTAGTTATATCAAACGATCGCTCTGATGCAGTACCGGAAGAAGTTTTCATCGAACCCCCATTTTGGGGCACTAGGGTTTTGTTGGAAGAAGAACTACCAATTGATCAAATTTTTGCTTATTTAGATAAACAGGCTCTGTTTGCTGGCCAATGGCAACTTAGGAAAAATCAAAAGCAAACACGCTCTGAATATGAATTGATGTTGCAAGAGAGGGCTGAACCTGTGCTAACTGAATGGGTGCAGAGAATTCGCGAAGAAAAACTCTTGTCACCTAGGGTTATTTACGGATATTTTCCTTGTGGTAGAAAAGCAAACAGTGTTGTTGTATATGACCCTTTAAATTCAGATAAATGTCTTGGAAAGTTTGAGTTGCCTCGTCAGAAATCTGGTAACCGCTATTGCATCGCAGATTTTTATAGAGATTTACAAAATGAGAAACCCACAGATGTGTTACCAATGCAAGCTGTAACTATGGGAGCAGCTGCCACGGAGTTTGCTAAACAATTGTTTGAAGACAATAAATATACTGATTATCTCTATTTTCATGGTCTTGGTGTTCAATTAGCTGAAGCGCTTGCCGAGTTGGTTCATGCGCGTATCCGCAAAGAAATGGGTTTTGAAAATGTGGAGCCGAAATCCCTAAAGGATGTCCTTGCCCAGCGTTATCGCGGCAGCCGCTATTCGTTTGGTTATCCAGCCTGCCCGAATGTTGCAGATTCCCGGCCTCAATTGGACTGGTTAGGGGCCGATCGGATTGGTCTAACAATGGATGAAAGTGATCAACTTGATCCAGAACAGAGCACCACAGCGCTAGTGGCTCTACACAGCCAAGCCCGTTATTTCAGCGCGTGATGCTGGCATGACAGCCTGACGGTTGATCTGATTGTTTTCATGGCAATTTCAGGGCCTGATGGCGTTGATGCTGCAATCGCAGCTGGTGTAGATCTCGATGGCTCAGCAATCCCCGCGGAAATGCTGGCCCTCTATCGAGAAGTAATGGATCTAGAGAGTGCCCGGGCCCGCAGCGGCGTCACAAAGTCAATGCGCAACAGAATTGTTCGAACAGGCGCAAAGCATTTAGATCGAGACGTTCTCAATAATCGCCTCATTTTGGCCGGCTGGGAGGGCCTCAAACCCAAGGAAATTGCCTTTTATTTCAGCTAGCTCTATTCGGGTCTACGCCCCTCAAGAGCATCAATAACTTCTTGCTGAAACGCTTCCAAGCTGCTGGAATCGGAGAGGTCGAAACCCTCTCCTGCGGCATTTTGGGTGAGTTCCTGAAAATGGAAGGCCCCCTCACCATTGGCTAAAAACTCCATAGCTGATGTTTCGCCGCTCTCGGCAAAGGCATCCACTAAGGCATGGAATGCCGCATCTTCGGTGAAATCCCAGCTCATCGGGTGCTTGCAGGTTGGAGAATTTGGGTGTTTTGTAACCAGTAAAAGCTGGCCACCCCAAGACCCATAGCGCCTCCCCCCCCGATTCCGTCAAGTGTTTGTTCCGATTTATCAGACTTATGACCACATCAACATCGATTTTTAACGTGCTTGGTACAAGCCTGAAGAGCTGTGGATGCCAGCCCCTCACAGGTTGGTTTCGCGATGGCAGCTGCCGTACCAACGCGGCAGACCTTGGCCGGCACAGCGTATGTGCCGTGATGAGTGAATCCTTCTTGAGTTACAGCAAGGCCCAAGGCAACGATCTCTCAAGCCCCAACGAAGCAAATGCTTTTCCAGGTTTGAAACCTGGTGATCGATGGTGTCTTTGCGCGCCTCGCTGGCTTGAGGCCTACTGGGATGGCATGGCCCCCCAAGTAGTGCTTGAAGCTTGTGAATTTTCAACTCTCGAGGTAATTCCACTCGAATTGCTGCAGGAAAAAGCCCTACCAGGGGATGCTTTGCCCGTCCCAGGCAAGGAACCTGCCTGATTCAAGAGGGGTCTGCTTGGCTATTAGCGATACCAGTTGCTCGGCTGCCCGCTCAGCACTAAAAAGTTTTTCCGGAGCCACAGCGGTTCTGAAGGGCTCAGAAAGCGCAGTGGCAGTGGTACCTGGATGCAGCAAAGTTACTGCCACAGCTGGTCTTCTCCGTTGCCATTCAATTGCAAGAGTGCGAAGCAGTTGGTTCTGCGCAGCTTTTGCAGCGCGGTAGGAATACCAACCGCCAAGTTGGTTGTCGCCAATGCTGCCAACCCTGGCGGAAAGGCTTGCGAACCAAGCCTGCTCGCCATGCCCAAAGGCCTCATCCACGGCTTTGGCAAGCAGGATTGGTCCAAAGGCGTTCACCGCAAATGATTCCTCTAAACCAGTGCGGCTTACTGCCTGCAGACGCTTTTCAGGCCCAATCCCTCCACTATGAAGCCATCCAGCGGTGTTGATCACCAGCCTTAAGGGCCCATGCTGCTGCAATTCAGTTTTTAAATCGTTTAGGGATTGCTCTGAGCAAATATTTAGCGGCAATGGTCCACCCCTACCGGCCCTTAATAGCTTCAGTTTTGGAGCTTCTCGCTCTAGAACCACACCAATAGCTCTACCAATGCCCCCTTGGCCCACCACAAGGGCAGTACCCTCCAGCTGATCCCAATTGAGGTTGCGAGCCATTGCTAACACCACGAAGGGGCGCATGATGGCAACTGAAGGGGGTTAAGCGTTTGGTCTTGTCGATTTCCCTGCTAGGTGGTGGTGCTTGGGGCAGCACCTTGAAGCATCTTTTTGGGCAGTCGGGCCATCGAGTTGAGCTCTGGCGTCGATCCAATGGTTTTGATGCACTTTCAACCTTGCAACACTCCGATCTAGTGGTGTGTGCAGTTGCTTTTGCTGGTGTTGAGAGCCTTGCGCTGCAACTTTCAAGCTGGAATTGCCATGCGCCACTGCTGAGCTGTTCCAAAGGGTTGGACCCCCTAACTGGCTCTACCGCCAGCCAGATTTGGCAAAAGTATTGTCCGCAGCGGCCGTTGTTTGTGTTGAGCGGCCCAAACTTGGCAAAGGAATTGGCCAACGGCTTACCTGCCGCCAGTGTGCTGGCAGGCACTGATCAACTTTTATTGGCAAAGCTGCAGAAGGAGTTAAGTAGCGACTGCCTCAGGCTTTATCGAAATAATGATCCCGTGGGAACAGAGGTGGCGGGGGCATTGAAAAATGTGATCGCTATTGCCGCTGGAGTGTGCGATGGTCTTTGCCTCGGTTCAAATGCCAGAGCATCTCTCCTCACGCGTGGTTTAGCGGAGATGGGCCTTGTGATTCAAGCCCTCGGCGGTAAAGCGGAAACTCTTTACGGCCTCGCTGGTCTTGGTGATCTTTTAGCTACTGCAACCAGTGCGCTGAGTCGTAATTATCGATTTGGCAATGCATTAGCAGAGGGATTAACAACCAGCGCTGCCCTTGAGCGAATTGGGGCGATTGTTGAAGGTGTGCCCACCTGTGAGGCGGTATTAGCCCTTGCTGCTAAAAAACATTTGAGTTTGCCAATAGCAACCGAAGTGCAACAACTTGTAGAGGGACGTTGCGATCCCCGCAGGGCGCTTCAAAAGTTAATGGAAAGGGAATTACGCCACGAATGATCAGCAGCACACACCAAGGCATAGCCATCTGCGCTTTTGATGCATTCAGTGAAGTCCCACTGGGCGGCAACGGGGCCACGGTTGTTTTACTTGATAAACCAGCATGCACAAACTGGATGCAGGCTCTTGCTACAGAATTAGCACAATCAGAAACTGCCTTTTTATGGCATAACAAACAACAATGGTGCTTGCGCTGGTTTACACCAAGCTGCGAGGTATCTCTGTGTGGCCATGCGAGTCTTGCCGCGGGCCTTGCCTTGTATCAATGGGGAAAATTTGATCTAGGTGAAGAGTATTTCTTTTCAACTAGCAGTGGAGATCTCAGAATCGAAGTACATTCAGCAAAACTTGCCAGCTTAGATCTACCAACCACAGGTTTAACGTTTCGAATTCAAGAGGCTTGGATGGCAGAGCTGCTGGGTACAAGTCTTCTTAATCAATGGAGCTCAGGACTTGCCTATGGGGTTTTGCTTGTGTCAGCAAGCTTTCCCCTAAGCAAGCTTGATCCTCAAAATCCTGTGTGGCGCAATGGACCAGAAAAAGCTTGGCTGGTTATGCAAGCAGCAGAGACACCTCACCACTACCAACTGCGGTTTTTTGCCCCTGGTTTGGGTATTAGCGAAGATCCAGTTACAGGTTCAGCTCACGCTTTAGTAGCGCCTTGGTGGTGTGAGCAGCTAAATCTTTCTGAAGTGAGCGGCTGGCAGCCCTCCCAGCGACCAGGAGGAATGCTTTGCATTCCACAGAAAAACAGTCAAATTAGAATTAAAGGCAGCGGCACACTGCTTTGGAAAGGGGAGCTGCCCTGGATTTCAACTAACAGTGATGGGGTGGCATGGAAAAAGTAGAACGCCTAAAGCTATTTCTAAAGCGCCATAGTGGCAGCCTTTTTTTGTGCTCCGCCCCTTTATTTTTTGCGGCGTTGGTTGTAGTACTTATTTCTCCAAGTTTAAAGCCTCAGCAATCACAACTAGATCCAGCAATGCTAGAGGCTTTACTAGAAGATCCAATAAAAAATGAAAATAATAAAATTATATCAAAGCAAAATAAGAGATCCTTAAATACTCAGCGCCTTGATTTAAAAGTTCCTAATGCTGATCAACCAGCTCCTTCACTGGAGATAAGGGTGATGCTTCAGGAAACAAAAAGCACTTCAAATGTTGGTGCAAACGGTCCTTGGCAATTGCAGTTGCGCAATGGCAACACCTGGAGATCTGGCCAAGGAATGCTACCCCTAAATTGCATTGAGGGCCTGCTGCAGATCGGCGATGATAAAGGGCCTAATGAACTATGGCTCAGGCCTAATAATGGAGGAATAGTTGCACTTGATGCTAAGAGTTACCGCGGTGAATTTAGATTTTATTGCGAACGTGGAGGTCTTATAATCGTGAATCATCTACAACTTGAGGATTACATAGCATCAGTAGTAGGAGCTGAAATGCCAAGCGATTGGCCGGAGGAGGCATTGCGGGCTCAAGCGGTTGCTGCCCGTTCCTATGCCTTGGCCCACATGGCTCGACCCGCAGATCCCCATTGGAACCTTGGCGCCACAACTCGCTGGCAGGCATACGATGGCTTGGAAAGTGAAAGTGAAGCTTCGCGGGTGGCAGGCAGCTCAACGATGGGCCTAGTACTTAGTTACAGAGGCGGGATTGTTGAAAGTCTTTATGCCGCCGATAAGAAGATAACTATCGAAGCCCATGGCCATTTGGGCGCAAGTATGAGTCAACATGGAGCAAAAGAGTTGGCTCAACAAGGATTTCGATTCTCACAAATATTAGCTAGATACTATAGGGGTGCCAATTTAGCTCGATTGAAGAGGTCGGCATGAATTCTTTAGCAGAACAATCTCTGGCCTGCCAAAGAAAAGCTATTTCTCTTGGTGCTTTGGTACCTCTACAAACAGAAATTTTAAAGTCTGCATCCTGGGATCCTTTCATACTCCGCAAACTGCATGGCTACACTCCAAAGCATTTGAAAGAGGTTGGACCAAAACAAAATCCTTTCTCACCTTGGGATCGAAATTTAGAACTTAATAAACTTGATCAACATATACTTTTGCTTAATAAATATCCTGTTGAACCAGGACATTTACTTCTGATCACAAGGGATTGGAAACCCCAAACAGGCTGGCTAAGTGAATGTGATTGGCAGGCATTAAGAGAGGTTTGGCAAATGCAAGCTGGCCTATGGTTTTTCAATAGTGCTCCGGAGGCAGGAGCAAGTCAGCCCCATAGACACTTACAACTCTTACCTCGAGCTAAGGGAGAAATTATATGTCCAGAAGCTGAGAGATTTGAGGCAAATGCTGTTGCAAATAAGTCTTCTTGGCCGTGGAAAGTTGGCTTAAAAGCAACACCAAATAATGAGTTACCAAGCTTAGATTTTCTGATTAGATCATATGCTGAACTTGCAGAAACTCATGGAGTTGGCAACCCAAATAAGGATAAAATCCCGCTTCTTCCTTACAATTTACTAATAAGTAATAAGTGGTTTGTCTTAATTCCGAGATCAAAAGAAGGGCATAAGGGTTTCAGCCTTAATGCCCTCGGATACGCTGGCTTCTTGCTGGCTACAGCTGAATCAAACCTTGCTTGGCTGCATGAAAATGGCCCTTCCCAGTTACTAGCAGAAGCAGCCATTCCTACTCATTAGTTTGATCGCGCTCCATCTGAGCCTCAAGGGTGCCAATAGCCGCGTTTACAGCCGCTAGCTGCCTTTCCACGGCATCGCGCCAGCCTTTGAGCATGTAGAGCTTACGGCGCTGGTGCCTGGCCCTTGAGGATTTGAGGTCGGTATCGTTCCAGCAGCAATCTGGCATCGAAAACATGGGAAAATAATCAAACCAATTAGGTTCTAGCCAACCTTCTGTGGCTTGTGTTGTCCCCTTGCCTAAATTCCGTGACATCACAGGACAGCAAGGCTCCATCAGCCTTTGGCCTGCCAAAGATTTTTAAAACTGCATCTAAAATCACCAAACTGCATAGAGCTAATCTCATATTGAGACAGGTAGGCCCCACCGGTCTTATGCGCCAAAAATATTTGGCTTTGCTTGTATTGCCTTTTTTGGCGCCTGTTGCAAGATCAGAGGTGTCCTTGATGGCCGGTCAACAAGCCAGACCATTAAATGGCACCTTCAATAATGTGCCTGTGCTGCATTCCAACCAACCTGAGGAGGTGGCTGGACCAGGGATACTCGTGAGCACCACCTCGGGGGACGCCCTGGCTGAAAATGGCCAGAGGTTAAACCATGCCACTTATACGTTTAACGGCGAATTTGGCGTTCATGCCCATCACAAATATCATCCCTTAGCTCAAGAGAGGCGCCTATACGGAACAAGACGCAGCCAACTTACTATCGCCGCGATCGCTATAAATCCTGGGGATCGAGATGTTGTCCTTCAATTTGAACGCGGCTCAGTTAAAAATAGTTTTGAAGCTCCTTATCAATCAAACAATTTACTCGGTGTGATTCCTCAAGGTCATCGGCCCTGGAATACAGGCCCAGGGGCTGCAACCGCCGCTCAAATGATGCGGGGAACCCTTGATAGGAAATTACCTGAAGCAATCCGGATCCCACCTCGCAGCCGCATAGTAATTTTTAGTACGGATTTGCCCTCAAACGGCATTGCTAATGCATTAATAAAAGGTCGTAGCGATGGAGCTTTTCAATTAGCAGTGGTTGCTGCCAAAATGCCTAAGTCTGATCAGGAAATTATTAACATTCTTGATTCTGATCAATTTGCACCAGGCCGTACATATTTAAATAAAATAAATAAGATTAAGGATAGAAGTGTATTTTCAAGAGTTGCAGGTGTAGCAATAGGAGATACGTATCAAGCAAGTGTTATCCACAACCTTCTTGAGATGCCTTTACATGTTCCGCTTACCACAACAAATCGCCACAATTTTGGCACCGGAGAGAATCAGGTAAATCCATTAGTAACAAGAATGCTTGATTCCTCTTTAGATAATATTGGTACTTACGGAGTTAGGTTTGATCTAGACATGAGTTTGGTTGGTAATGGGCCATATAAATTGGTTTTGAGTCATCCAACCCTGCGAGGTCGTCAATTCGTATCATTTCGAGGAACCATCGGTTTAAAAACAATTAATGGCTATGAAGAGCTACATGTTGGAATGAGATCTGGGCAAAGTTTAGTGCTTAAATCTCTTGATCTCACGCCAAATCAGCCTCAGAACATTCGTTTGAGCTTGGTATATCCAGCTGATGCAACGCCAGGCCATCTGCTTAGTATTGTTTCAGATACGCAATTGGGTATGTTGCGGAGTAAAGAGGAGGCCTTGAAAAAAGCACGCAAACAATCAGAAGCTATTCCAATGTTTGTTATGGAACCTCCAGCTACGGCTGAGCTAAAGCTTGCTCCTCGCAAGGCTCCGATCAACTCCGTTAAGCGGCAGGTACCTGTACCTATACCTCCACCACAATTGCCAGCACTTCCTCCTGCGATGTTACCGATAGGTGGTTGGCCTCCCTCATTGCCAGCGATGGTTGATACCAATAGGCCGCATAAATTAATTAGAAACTGGCTTAACCGCTAGTTCCACATCTACAAAGTCCCCTTGGCAAACAGCCCAGACGAACGCAAAGTAACACTGGTTCTCCAGTGTGCTGCCATTGAGCAGCTAGACCGTTTGCGTAAGCAGTGGGGAATGAGAAGTCGCGGCCCAGCGATTGAGCGCTTACTTGAGATTATTTTAAAAGATGAATCAGAGCTCGAAAAGGAGCAGGAAGCTAGTGAAAACTATGAAAATTCGTTAGTTCAGCACGTTCAAGGGGCACTCGTGCTGATATCTCTAGCTGGTGAGAATGAGGATATTCCAGATTGGCAAGTTGATGAATCTGATCAGCGCCCTTCAGCAATTGATCTACCAGGATTCGTATCAAAGCGCACACAGCAATTAAGGAGAAGTTTGCAAACACCTGTTGTTGATCCGCCAACGAGTGTTGGAATTACCTTAATAGATTCGCGCCAGTTAGATGAGTGTATTCAAGCGGTACAAACCCATTGGATGAATCTTTACGGAAACGAACCAAATCAAGCTGTACTAGAAGCTGGTATGCATTGGTTGAGCCACGACATATGGCCCCTATCTGATGCCAGTGAGGGAAATATGTTCACATGGAATGCGCTTCAGCAGGTGATGATTGGCTATGCCCCCAGCTGGGATTTACGGGATCCATCAGTTGATCGTGTCATTATTGCTGCCGGTTTGCTGGAAGATCCTTTTGGTGGATTAGCTCTAAAAATAAGAATTCCATCATTGGTGGGCCGGATGACTCAGCGGCTGAGGCGGCGGCGGCGAGGGACTCCGTTTCTTGATCTCCAAGCAACGATGACAACCCAAGGAGCACTGCAACTTCTAAAACTTCCAACTAGTGCTGGTTGCAGTCTTACATTGCAAGATATTCGGGAAGCCTACCGACATCAAGCGGTTGCCGCTCATCCCGACGCAGGTGGCGACCCTGAGGAAATGAGAAGACTTAATGAGGCATATCAACTTCTCAAGCAAAGATATCTAAAACCCTTATAAAACCTTTTAAAATACTTGAAATAATATCTACGCTATAAAACATTTACATTGTCCCGTAACTCTTATCTAAGAATTGATATAAGACTTGAAATGAGACTCATCTAATATTTGCAAGACTATTTTTTATTCAATTTTTCATTTTGATATTTTTTGATTTTTTCATTTGTCCTCCCTATGGGTTTTGCTCCCTTTAAGTAATTGATTGATTTCTAGGCTCCTTCTGGTTCTGTCCAACTTATTGTCCAGCTCTTCCGGGAAAAGCTTTTATGGCAGTGAATATCAACTGTAAATACTCGGTTTTTTATATAAAAATAATGCTGAGTATCTGTGTTTATCACAGGTACTCAAAAATATCTAATCATTTTCTTATGCATCTCATTTAAGACCTGCTTTAGTTCTTAGATTGATTCTTAGATGGGATGAATGGAATAAGATTGCTAGGCAAATAGCAACAAGAATTCTGCAGGCAGGCTGAGCTAAGTGTTGTCAATCTCACTTAAGTCTTGCCGTAGGTCTTTAATCAAGAATTATTTGAGATTAACTAGACTTAATTTTTTTATTGCCTAGGCGCTGGTTTGCATGCCTTGGATCAAGTAATTGAAATAGGGCTCCAATAATTTTGAATCTTCTGCTGAAACAAGCGATACCGAGGCAGCCTTCATGCAACGCATCGCTTCCACCATTCCCTGCATGGGCACGCCAAGGCTGTTGTACATCTCTCTAGCCCCTACAAGCCCTGTGTTTTCGATGAAACGGGTACTTCCAGCAAGAACTCCATAGGTAATTAATCTCAAATACCAACCAAAATCCCTTAGACACTGAGCCCTTTGTTTCTGACCGTAGGCATTGCCCCCCGTAGCCACATATTCTGGTTTGATACTAAAAAGCTGCTTTGCAGATTCAGCAACGATTTTTTCTTCGTTCTCGCTCAGAATTTTTGCCACCCTTAGGCGCTGAGTTCCACCACTAAGGAAATCAACCATCGATTGCAATTCGCCACCACTGGGGTAACGCAGCTCATCGTCTGCTTGAAGGATCAGATCGCGTACAACGCTCATCGCAATGCCGGTGCCTAATTCAGCTTATCTAACTCAGGCCACCAAGCTGCCCAAATCGTTTGTTTTGCCTTGGTCTGTAACGCCACGACTTATGGTCGTGTTGTGAAAACAAATCCCAGCCAGCCAAATCTGCTCACCCTTGAGATCCGCGATCTCAGTGGGGAGGGTGATGGCATCGGTGAAGAAGGCGGAAAAATAGCCTTTGTTAATGGTGCTTTGCCTGGTGAACAGGTGGAAGCTCGCCTCACCGGAGCATCCAAAGGTATGGTGCGCGGTGAAATTCGTAAATTGTTGCGTGCTTCACCTGAACGCCGTCTACCTGCTTGCATCCTTGCTGGTGATTGTGGCGGCTGCAGCCTTCAGCACTGGAATGATTCAGCGCAGGCAAACTGGAAACAAAGCCGAGTTCAGCAAGCATTAAAAAGAATCGGTGGCCTTGAAATAGAGGTTCAGCCAATCCTCGCGGCAAAAGCGGTTTTGGGTTATCGCAACCGGGCAATCATCCCAATCCAGCCCTCAAGCCATGGAATAAAGGCTGGTTTCTACAAACGTCAAAGTCACGATGTAGTGAATATGAATCACTGCCCAGTGTTGGATCCACGCCTCGATGCACTTATTGCACCAATTAAGCAGGATCTAGAAGAATGTGGCTGGCCCGCTTACTGCGAAGCAAGCCACAGCGGTGAACTACGACATCTTGTTTTGAGGATTGGCGCCAACAGTGGCGAAATACTCCTGGGTTTAGTGGTGAGAAGTTCCCCTCTGGATGGGGTTGATGTACTGGCTCAGGAATGGATAGAGCGATGGCCTGCAGTAGTAGGAGTTGTGCTGAACACTCAACCAAAACCAACAAACACTCTGCTTGGCCCCACCCAGCAACTAATCGCTGGAAGGCCATGGCTTCTAGAGCGATTTGCTGAATGCAGCTTTGCCATTGGCCTTGATACTTTTTTTCAGGTTCATACTCCCCAAGCAGAAAAACTAATCCCACTTTTACAGCAGGGCCTCGCACTAAAAAGTGGTGAGGTTTTGATTGATGCATTTTGCGGTGTTGGAACCCTCGGCCTGCCATTAATTTGCGGCGGATCAAGGTTAATTGGAATCGAACAACATCAAGCAAGCATTGAAAGAGCTGAAGATAATGCTCGCCTTAATAATTTAGAAAATGCAGAATTTATAAATGGGTCGGTGGAAGAAAAACTTGCTGAACTATTGCCAATAGCTGATGCGCTTTTATTAGACCCCCCTCGCAAGGGTCTTAGCGAACGTTTAATTGCAACTATCAATGAATGTCCACCGGAACGGATCGCATACGTAAGTTGTAATCCATCAACATTGGCTAGGGATCTTGCTCGCCTCACCAGTGGCGGTGAATTGGAATTAATTTCTGTTCAACCAATTGATTTTTTCCCTCAAACAACCCATTGCGAGGCTGTTGCTTTACTTAGACGCGTAACTTCGCGTTAAAAGTTTTTTGCAACAATTCAATTATATTTAGCATAGGTGCTTCCACTTGCTCATCTCTTAATGTGCAATCTTCAGCTCTAAACCTAAGCCTCACAGCTATACTGCAAAAACCAGGATCTACTTGAGCACCAGTATATCGATCTAATAACTGCACATTTTCCAAAAGAGAACCCCCCCATTTACGCATTGAGCCAAGTATGAGGTTGGCCTCTATGGTTTCAGACACAACGAATGCCAAATCTCTTTCGCTCGCTGGCACGGTTGGATAGGCTTTAAATACGGGGTTAAAAAGTTTATTTGCACTGGCAGCTGTTAATAATTGTTCGAGCTCAAAATCAAAGAGGCAACAACCACTAGGGAGCTTGTGGCTGTCTGCTAATTCAGGATGTATTTCGCCAAATATTCCCACCACCTTCCCATTGAGATACAAACTAGCAGCTCGGCCAGGGTGTAATTGTGGTTCGCCATTATAGGTTTTATCCTGTAATTCCAAGCCAATTTCTCTAAAAGCTTGTGCAATAACTCCCCGCGATTTGTAGTAATTTGGATTAATCATTTGCCCACTATTGCTCCATAATTCTGAGCCTTTATGGCCGCAAATAATGCCTGTTAATCGAATTGTTTCGGCATAAAAATTATCAATTTTTCTAAATACTGTGCCAATTTCAAATCCCCAAAATCCAGGTTGTGGGGATTGTAAGTTTCGGCTAGCTGCAAGGAGTAATCCATCACTTAAATTAGTACGAAGATTGCCATAATCTGCTAAGAGTGGATTAGATAATTCTACTTGCTCAGTATTATCATTAGGATCTTTCGGTACTAATGATAAATGTGTTAATTCCTGAAGGCCCGCTGCCCGAAGTGCGGAGCAAAGGCGCCGTTGCAATTCCTCCTGTGCGCTTAAACCTCCAGGCTCCAGCGGATCAGGAAGGTGGCTGCAAAAGCGGTCGTAGCCAACTAGGCGCGCCACTTCTTCAATTAGATCAACCTCCCTCTTGAGATCACCCTGGCGGGCCGGTGGCACCAACACATGCCATATTTCGGATTCAGCTTGGGCTTCCCCTTCACTACGAACATGGCAGCCCAAGCTCTCAAGAATATTTACCACGTCTTCACTATTGATTTCTTCATAGCCTGAGTCGCCTCCATCAAGGGGCCCTAACAGTTTTTCAAGGGCGCTTCTGCGAAAAATAATTGGCTCGATCTCCTCTTTACTTTTGGCTGCTACCCAACGCCTAGTTGCTTTAGCGCCACAGATTTCTTGAAGTAAATCCACTGCACGATCAGCTGCTGCTAAACAATTGGCCTTTGCAACCCCTCTTTCAAAGCGCGCAGAAGATTCACTGCGAAGTGAGGCGGCTCTACTGCTGCGTCGCACTTGAGGGGCTGAGAATACTGCCGCTTCTAATAAAATGGCTTTCGTTTGCAATTGAACCGAGCTGGCTTCACCGCCCATCACTCCGGCTATTGCAACAGGAATATCCTGCTCTGTAACCAATAAATTCTCACTAGTTAATTTTCTCTCTATCCCATCTAGGCATTTAAAAGCTTCGCCTGGTTTTGCTAGCCGCAAGGCAAAGCAAGCAGCTTCACCCACCATGTTGCTGTCGTAGGCGTGGAGTGGTTGCCCCGTTTCAAGCATCACCAGATTTGTGATGTCTACAACGTTATTAATGGATCTTTGCCCCGCGCCCTCGAGCCGGCGTTGCAACCAGAGGGGAGATGCCGCCACTTGCACATTTTCTAGTGCCGTAAGAGAAAAAAGTTCGGAAAATTCAAATAGCGATTCACTTTCTAAATTCTCAGCTTTTGAGCCCTTTGAAACCTCTGGAAAGACAACAGATAACTGTTCAAGTGCAGCCACTTCTCTTGCTAACCCCAGCATCGACAGGCCATCAGCTCGATTTGCAGTGATTGCTAACTCAAAAATTCGATCATCCAGTCCTAGTAACGGTCCAACCGGTTGACCTAATTGAGGTAATTTCTGAGCTGAGGAAAGGGCAATTTGCTCCAGGTCTGCAATTCCATCAACATCTGTGTGAAGGCCAAGTTCAGCGAGGGAACAGAGCATTCCGCAACTATCTACCCCTCTTAATTTCGCCGGTTTGATATCAAGTTTTATTGCTGGCAGATAGCTTCCAACAGTGGCTACAGCCACAGCCATACCCTCTCTTACGTTGCTCGCACCGCAAACGATTTGTAAAGGTGCGCTAGCGCCTATCGAAACATCGCAAATATTTAATTTTGTGGCATCAGGGTGGGCTGTTTTGCGCTCAACTCGTCCGCAAACCACCCCATTAGCCCTCAGGCTTAGATCCTCATCCGCTTCCACTTCGAATCCAGCCATCGAGAGCTTTTCAGCTAGAGAAGTTGGATCACAGCTGAACGGAACTAGCTCCCTGAGCCATTGCAGCGAAACGCGCATTTAAAAGCAAGAGCAGCGGCTGGATCCTACCGATTGCAGGCACCCAATCGGTTATGCTCATGGATTGTCACACCGCAAGTTAGAAGCGGCGCAACGTCCTTATGGCCAAAAACAAGGGCGTCCGGATCGTGATCACCCTCGAGTGCACGGAATGCCGGTCCAATCCCTCCAAACGCAGTCCTGGGGTGTCTCGTTACACCACGGAGAAGAACCGCAGGAACACCACCGAACGGCTGGAGATCAAAAAGTTCTGCCCCCATTGCAACAAATCAACTGTCCATAAAGAAATCAAGTGAGTTGAGCGAAGCTCATCATCTCAAAATTTCTTTGCTTCCTGCACCTATTTCCTAGTTGCGGTTTTTAGTTTTTTCCTCTGAATTCCAATGTCCAGTTCATTCTTTAAAAAGCGTCTCTCCCCAATCAAGCCAGGCGATCCTATCGACTATAAGGACACTGAGCTTTTAAAAAAATTCATAACTGAGCGTGGCAAACTACTGCCGCGTCGCATGACAGGCTTAACAGCTAAACAACAGCGCGATTTAACTAATTCTGTTAAAAGAGCTCGTATCATGGCTCTGTTACCATTTGTAAATCCTGAGGGTTAATGTGTAAGCATTAACTTAAAGAAGTTTATGATTAATATTTAACTGTGCAAATTGGCGATTTAGTTGGTTACGTGCCCGAGGGCCGTGCACCACGAATAGGATTGATAAAGGATTTAAAAACTGGAAAAGCAGTATTACATTCCCCACCAGAGGCCAAGCTAAGTAAGGGATATCCAGTTAGGGAGCTTTTTTTAATCGCATCTTGTAGCCATTGGCCTGATAAAGATCTGTTGAATGGCCTATGTTCTATTAAATTAGCTTCCAGCATATTTGCAACTGCGTGGATACAATCCCAAAACAAAGAAAATTTTAGCTCAAGCGGTCTTGGGGCAAACCTTTTAGATTTTAGTAAATTACTTTTCAATTCTCCTTCTCCAGCTGAGCTCGCATCTTGTTGGCTTTCCCTGGCGGCGAATCAAGATTTATTTAGATTGAAGCGTGATAATATCTGCGCCCGCAATATTGATGAATTGCGCTCTTTGCGGGGCACGCGGCGACGCAAGTATTTGGCATTAGAAATTAAAGCTGCTTTAGAATTAGTTCAGCCTTCAACTTTTATCGCCAATGAAGAATTTCCGCACGAATGCTTAATAGAAGCTGAAAAACTCCACTCGCAATGTTTGGACTTTCAAGAAGGAGACAACGATCGCATTGATCTCACTTATTTGCGTTGCTTCAGCATTGATGATCCAAGCACCCTCGAGGTTGATGATGCGCTCTCGTTGGAAATTGATCTAGATGGCCGGCAGAAGATATGGATTCATGTGGCAGATCCCCATCGACTTATTGCCGCTAATAGTTGTCTTGACTTAGAGGCAAAACGGAGAGCTTCAAGTCTTTATTTAAGTGACAGGCTAGTGCCCATGTTCCCACTTCAACTTGGCGCTGGCCCATTTAGTCTTACGCCTGGGCTTAATAAAGCAGCCCTAAGTGTTGCCGTATGCCTCGATAGCGATGGCTCAATTTTAAGTTGTGATATCTATCGATCCTGGGTTCGCATTACCTATGCGCTCAGTTACAACGATGCAGACGAACTTATTGACCTTGCCCCCCCCGAGGATCCTGATCTTTCCTTATTGCATAATTTGCTTTTAACTCGCCGCACCTGGCGCCTAGGGCAGGGCGCATTAATGATGGATCAGGCAGAAGGTCGGTTATTTCGAACTGAAGGGGAACTAAAACTTGAAATTACAGAGCCGTGTTTGGCAAGGGCAATGGTTGCTGAAGCAATGGTTTTAGCTGGAGCAGCGGTAGCCAATTGGGCAGAAAAACTACATTTAGCGATGCCCTTTCGGGGTCAAGCAGGCAACCAAAGTCTTAGCGAACAACAATTGCTAGCCATACCACCAGGAGCTGTGAGATGGGCTCACCAACGCCTTGGCCTTGGGCGAAGCCGATTGCATTCAAGCTCTTCCCCGCATCAAGCTCTTGGCCTAGAAAGCTACCTGCAATGGACATCTCCAATACGTAGATATGCTGATCTAATGGCCCATCGCCAGTGGTTGCAATATTCAGGTTTACTAAAAGGAACCCCAAATAATGAAGAAGATATCAAACCTCAGCTTGAGCAATTGGAGCAGCAAAGTAAGGAGGTAGCCCAAATAAGTAGAGAAGATCAACGGGCTTGCTTGCTTGAATGGCTGCAGCTGCAAAAACAAAAAAGGGAGTTACAGCCAGCAATTATGTTGCGTTGGCTCCGAGAAGATCAGGATCTTGCACTTGTGCGGATAGAAGCGTGGGCAATGGAATTACCTGCTCGTTTGCGCGATAGGGCAATTCCAGGGGATTTGCTAAATATACAAATTCAAGAAGTTGATCCAGGCCGAGATTTATTGCATCTCAAAGCAACAATTGGTTGATTCTCCACCACGGACCCCATGGATTCCAACGGCCAAGGGCGGTTATTCGTTTGCCGTGCAAATTTGCCATTTGCATTTTTACCAATGGCTCAAGGCTGATAAGAGGCCATTCGATTCCATCCCAATAACCAAGCCATTGATCTTCTGCTTTGATATTTAGCTCCATTATTTGGGCTTGTTCGCCTGGTTCTGATGGGGGAGCCAAGGGGGAGCAAGTTTTGGAATTTTCATTAAGGGCGGCCATCTGCTGATCTCGCCAATTGGATGAATGCCAAGGCAGATCTTCCAATATGAACGGAGCTAACGGTGCCTTTTGATCATTGATTAAATGTTGCTGTATCTGCCTCACCTTGAGATCCGAAGGCAGCAGCCCCCCTCGAGAGCACAGGGCTGCTGCCATACCAGCAGCTTGACCAATATTTAGAATTAAAGGACCCAATCTCGTGGCGCCGTTAGCTATATGGCTAACACTAATTCCCTTATCTGCCATTAATAAATTTGATATTTCAGCGCCATAAAGACAATCAAAGGGTATACAAAATGGTGTGCCGCTCCATCTTCCTCCCCAAGGAATTGATTTTGGCGCCAGGGGCCAATCTGCACCAGGATAATGGTGATCGTTTGGATAATTACCAACAGCAATGCTATTTTTAGTATTTAATTTATTTTTTTGATTAGGTAATAGATCTTGTTCAATAACTGTGCAGGCACCAATTAATCGTCTGCTCTCACGCCAATAGGCCTGAAGGGCTAAACAACCCCCGGCCTGATTCGATGGGAATGCATTAGCAGGCTGCAATAAACCATTGCTAATTACTTGCAATTCATTCAAAAAGTTAAGGCTGTGATTTTGCATTGCAGCGCGATGTTCGCTGATACGAACTTTTGAGCCGCTGAAGGGTGCCCTAGGATCTTGATGCCAATCGTTTCCGGCTTTGGGCCAATTCAGCATCAGCCAATTTTGTGGAAGATGTCCATAGCTAAGGGTTCTAAGCAAACCGTGGGGATTAAGGCAATCATTAAATGGCGGGTTCGCTTGTTTTAATTGGGGAATGAATTGATTACCCACCAAGCTGCCCTTCCACTTACCGATAACAACCCAAGTTGGAGATTGAACAGGTTGAGCGGTAAAAAATGGATCTTGCTTCAGCTGTTGCATAGGGGGAGCACTGGGCTCGTTCCATTGCTCTTTAGGTTCCCAGCCAAAACGATGTTTTATGCCGGCTAAAGCAAGGCTTTCTGCTAATTCAGTGCCATCAATAATTAAATCAAACTTAACCTGGAGTTGAGAATTAGAATCGCTGAATATCGCTTCCACCAGCCTGTTACCCAGTCTGTTCAGTTTTTCCAAATTCATCCCGCTGCGCCATTGCAGATTTGGTTCAGCTGCCAGCCAGCCCTGAAATATTTCCTCTGCTTGGCCGGGTTGAAAACCAAAACAACTAACCCAGTTTTGGTCTAACCCTTGGGGCACTTGTTGCCTTAGTTGGCGTAGCAACGCACCCCACAAACCTGTTTGCCAGGGGCTCAATTCGTTGCCATCCGGCGCGGAAACACCGCTGGCACTCAGCATTCCCCCCACCCATGCCCCTGGCGTAACGAGCAAGCACTTGGTTCCGCTGCGGGCGCATTGCAAGGCTGCTCCAAGGGCTCCGCTGCCGCCCCCAAGTATTAGTACCGGCGTGGATATGGTTTCAAGGCTTAAAGGCATAATTTTTTAGCAAATGTGGAACTTGGCAGTCCGCACCACCTGGGTAAGATCAGTGGCGATGACTACCACCCTCACTTCTCCGCTCTACTACGTCAACGATCGTCCCCATATCGGTAGTGTTTACACCACTTTGGCCGTAGACGCCCTCGCCCGCTATCGGCGCCAGCGTGGGGAGCAAGTGGTTTTTGTTACCGGTTGCGATGAACATGGGCAAAAGATACTTCGCACCGCTGAACAAGCCGAAATCCCACCTCAATTACATTGCGACAAAATTAGCGCTGAATATGTACAAAATTGGGCTGAATGGGGAATTAGCAACGATCGTTTTATCAGAACTAGCGATCCCCGCCATCGTTTAATTGTTAATCAATTCTTTGAAAGAGTACAGGCGAATGGAGATATTATTGAGGGTAGGCAACAAGGTTGGTATTGTGTTGCCTGCGAGGAGTATAAAGACGATGCCTTCTCTTCTAATAACCCAACTTGCTCAATTCATCAAAAGCCCCTTGAATGGCGAGATGAAAGTAATTTATTTTTTCGTTTATCTCGCTATCAAGATCAAATTAACTGTTTAATTTCAAGAGATGGATTTATACGCCCTGCCGCACGGCGCCGTGAGGTAGAAAATTTTGCTGCCGCTGGATTACATGATTTTTCAATTTCTCGCGTTGATTTGCCGTGGGGTATACCTGTACCCGGTCATAACAACCACACTTTTTATGTTTGGTTTGATGCCTTACTCGGTTACATCACAGCCTTATTAGAACCAAATGATCCTCCAGATTTAGATCTTGCCCTTTCGCGGGGATGGCCCGCAAGTTTACATATAATTGGCAAAGATATATTGCGTTTTCATGCTATCTATTGGCCTGCAATGTGTCTTTCAGCAGGTATTGAACCCCCAAAGGCAGTTTTTGGCCACGGTTTTCTCACCCGAGAGGGCCAGAAAATGGGCAAATCATTAGGTAATACACTTGATCCAAATGCACTTATTAAATCCTTCGGGGTAGATGCTGTTCGTTGGTACTTACTACGCGACATCCAATTTGGTGATGATGGTGACATACAGCAAAAACGTTTACTTGATCTTGTTAACAATGATCTCGCAAATACTATCGGAAATCTTGTTAACCGCAGTATTGCCATGGCAAGGAAGTGGTTTGATGGCGTGCCAGAACCAAATATCCTTCCAGACAAAGATCATCGTCTAGCTATTGTTTGTGTGCAAATCAGTTCCCAACTTGATTCTAGATATATAGAGCTTAACTTTCGCTCCGCTGCTGAGGATGTTCTTCTATTAGCTGCTGATGCAAACGGGTTTCTTAGCGAAACAGCTCCATGGTCTGCCATTAAGGATCCCAACAATAGAGATCAAGTTGCCTCTGATTTATATGCAGTACTCGAATCTTGCCGCTGGCTCGGCGTGCTGTTATATCCCCTTCTCCCAGCACTAAGTATCCGTTTGCTTGATCAATTAGCAGAACCTTCCCCCAACTGGGAGACCCAGTTGCATTGGGGCTTACTAACTCCCGGTAAAAAGCTTGCAGAACCAATTCCCCTAATGCAGCGCCTAGAGCTGGAGAATGAATTGTGAATATTGCAGGCCCTTTGGTCGGCTTGGTTTTGCTACTTTCTGCTTGCCAAATTTCAGAAGATTCAACTGCAAAAGCCCCGGTACCATTTAAATTTAAGCAGCTAAAATTACATCAAAACGACCGAAGCGGTAAAAAACTATGGGATCTACAGAGCCCTAAGGCTAGCTATCGCATCAATCAGCGCATTGCATACATTGAGATGCCCGAGGGTTTATTATATCGCAATGGACAAGCTTCGTATAGAATTACAGCTAAGCGCGGTACAATTATTAACGATGGTGAACAAATTGAATTAATTAACTCAGTAAAATTAACTACTTTGGATTATCGTAAAATTACTTTATTAGCCGGCCGTGCCATCTGGAAGCCAGCTGAGAATATCATCGACTTAATTGACAAACCACAGGCGCTTGATCCCACGAGAACACTTAGCGCTGGCAAAGCCCGATTTCATATAAATCGTGAGGATTTGGAATTGAAGCAATCGCCCCGTTTACTGATCTGGACAAAACAACAGAAGGCACCTGAGTTACCACAACTTGATCTCCTAGTAAGAACTGCAAACTGGAATCTTATAAATGGCAAATTAAATGCTGCTGGTCCGATCAAAAGCCTGCAAAGGCCCCAAAAAGATCAGCAACGCTTTTTAACTGCAGTAGCCCTTGAGGGCAATACCAAAGAGGAATGGCTCGATTTTTTTCCGCCAGTGGTCATTACAGATCCAGCAAAGAAAATGGAACTAAAAGCTGGCCTTAGCAGGTGGTGGATTAAACAAGAGCGCATTACATCGCTCGATTATGCGGAAGCTAAGCT
>NZ_CEXBMR010000003.1:0-61183 GCF_982614295.1 Synechococcus sp. | reverse complement strand
AAGTACATTGATTCAAAATATTATTGGAACCAATGGTCCTGTATATCAACACATCAAGGGCTTACCTTCTTCCCTCGGCCTTAACAACTTTGCCGTGGAATGGATCGGAGGTTATGTGCCAATGGATAACCCTATATGAATGGCGAAAATGAGCTAAAAAGATTTATTGAACGTTGCAAGAGTGATCCTGAGTTATTTAAACAACTTTCAGAATTTGGCGTAGAGAAGTGGGGGGAGGAACACCTGCCTCTGGATGTAAATATTGATAAGTTGATCGAGCTGGCTGGCCGCTATGAATACTATTTTGATAAATCGGATATTGTTACCAGTCAATGCAAGCAATTGCATAATTTTTGGATGTTTGAAATGGAAAACTCATTTGTAGCAAGGCGTTACCTCGCCCGCATTCAACTTCAAATTAGTCATGGGGATTCAACTTTTCCTGGCATTGATTGCTACCGTTATTAAATAAACAGCCCTATGCCATTGTTCTAGAAAAAACTTTGCATTAACCATTTCAATTGGCCTGATAACCCCCTAGGGTCTCTTTTACTAGCTCCGCAGCCAAGGTGAACAGCAGCAGCCTCCATTGGGATGTAATCGTAATTGGCGCTGGCATCGGCGGCCTCGTAACCGCTAGCCAACTTGCCGTTAAGGGGGCAAAGGTGCTGGTGCTGGAGCGCTACCTGATCCCAGGTGGATCTGGTGGCAGCTTTAAGCGAAACGGCTACACCTTTGATGTGGGAGCTTCAATGATTTTTGGGTTTGGTGAAAAGGGTCACACCAACCTGCTTACCCGCGCCCTTACTGATGTGGGTGAACATTGCGAAACCATCGCCGATCCAGCTCAGCTTGAATATCACTTACCCGATGGTTTAACAGTTGCCGTTGATCGCAACTATGAAAGTTTTATATCAATATTAGTGGCAAAATTTCCCGAGGAAGAAAAAGGTATTCGTGCTTTTTATAATACTTGCTGGCAGGTATTTAATTGTCTTGATGCAATGCCACTTCTCTCGTTAGAAGATCCCGCATATCTAGCCAAAGTATTCTTTCGTGCACCTTTAGCCTGCCTTGGTTTAGCTCGTTGGTTACCGATCAATGTGGGTGATGTGGCACGTAAATTCATCAAAGATTCCGCTTTGCTTAAATTTATTGATATGGAATGTTTTTGCTGGAGTGTGATGCCAGCAGATCTCACGCCAATGATTAATGCAGGCATGGTTTTTTCTGATCGCCATGCCGGTGGTATTAATTATCCAAAAGGTGGCGTTGGTGTGATTGCAGAAAAATTAGTTAGCGGGCTAGAACGCCATGGCGGCCAAATTCGCTACAAAACAAGGGTAATCAAGGTGTTGCTAGAAAATGGCAAAGCAGTTGGGGTGCAACTAGCAAATGGGGAGCAAATCCGCAGCCGCAAAGTGGTAAGCAATGCCACCCGCTGGGACACCTTTGGCAATTTGATTGATACCGTTCACATCCCAAAAGCAGAAAATACTTGGCGAAAACGCTATAAACCGTCCCCATCCTTCCTTTCGCTTCATTTGGGGATTGATGCCGCCCTAGTGCCCAAAAATTTCCATTGCCATCACCTATTGCTTGAGGATTGGCAGCAGATGGAAGCCGAACAGGGAGTGGTGTTTGTTTCGATGCCAACTCTGCTGGATTCGGCCTTAGCTCCAGCCGGTAAACACATCCTGCACTGCTTTACCCCCAGTTCAATGGAGCATTGGCAAGGGCTAACAGCATCGCAATATCAAGCCAAAAAAGAAGCCGATGCCCAACGCTTGATCGCCCGGCTTGAAGTTTTGCTGCCAGGCGTGGAAGCTGCCATTGATCACCTTGAAGTGGGCACTCCCCGCAGCCATCGCCGCTTCCTTGGCCGCCATCAAGGCAGCTATGGGCCAATTCCAGCAATGCGTTTGCCAGGGTTGCTAGCGATGCCCTTCAACCGCACCGCAATTAAAGGGCTCTACTGCGTTGGCGATTCCTGTTTTCCAGGCCAAGGCTTAAATGCAGTGGCCTTTAGTGGTTTTGCCTGCGCCCATCGCATTGGCGCCGATCTAGGCATCAACCCATGGGCACTACCTAATTAAATCAATGACTTCATACCCAATGGCACCATTAATAAAAACAACTTTATTGTTTTTATATTTAGCCCTGGTTTTACCACTGCCGGTCCTTGCACCAAGCGAATTGAAATTGTGGTTACTTTCAGCAACAATATTAGGTTTTTTATTGGTATTAGCACTTGTTAGTGAAGAGGTGCAACTCAGCTCCAGCAGCTTGAAAGTGGGATACCCAATCTGGAGCCGTTGGTTATTACGCCGCGGTTGGCAGGTATCACTTAATGAAATCAAAGCACTTGTGCCTGTTTCAACGAGCCAAGCCGGTTATGTTTATTATTTACGTACAACATCAGGATCTTTTTTATTACCCCAACGGGTAGCTAATTTCACTGAATTGCTTGCCAAATTGCAGCAAGCAACCGGTATTAACACCAGCTCTGTGCAACGGCTTACCCCCCCCTGGACCTACCAATTGCTTGCAGCTTTAAGCGGTTTGATGCTTATCGCTGAGTTGTTCACCGCTTGGTTCCAAGGCTTGGGCTGGAACCTCATTCTGGGGGGAACCATCAACAGCTAATGGTTTATCTGGAAGATTTTCTAGGCTAAAGCGGTAGCCCTGCTGTCGCACGGTTTCAATACCGCCTCCTTCCCCTAAACCAGCCTGCTCAAGCTTGCGCCGCAAAGTGAGCACCTGGGTATCAACAGAACGCGGACCACCACTAAATGGTGGCCAGGCCATTGTTAATAGCTCTTGACGGCTGCGCACATGGCCCGGAGGCATCATCAGTGCACAGAGCAAGGCAAATTCCCGAGGGCTCAGCTCTACCGGTTGATCCCTAAGGGTTACTTGGCGCAGCAATAAATGCACAGCCAAAGGCCCCACACTCACCTTTTCTTGCAAGCCACTACTGCGCCCCAGCAACTTGCGGCAGCGGGCCGCGAGTTCCTCAAGGCCAAACGGCTTACGCAATACATCTTCTGCGCCACCATCAAGCAACGAAACCACCGCTTCGGCGCCGGTGCGGGCTGTGAGAACCATCACAGGGCAACGCAGCTGCGCAGCTAATTTCAAAGCCGTTGTTTCTTCTAGCAGTTCTGCACTCACAAGCAGTTCGGGCTGCTCTTCTAAACAAACCTGCAGAGCTTCTGTTGCTGTTCCCACAGCTGCCGCCATGTGGCCGTCTTGACGCAACCGTTGGGCTAACACCATGCGCAGCGTTGGATGTGGATCCACCACAAGGATGCGGTACTGGCCGGGGGGTTCCACCAATTACTTAGCTAGGCCCCCTACCGTAACTTGTAAGTTCCACTTGGCTGGTGAAGGGCGAAGCCTTGCCAGCTGTCCCAACCCATGAATGCGCTTCAAGATCCCACAGCCATTCGCCATTTCCAGAGCCTCTGTGATGCGCTGCAAGAAATGGCGCTTCGCTACAGCGGCCCATCAGAAATGAAGCTTTATGCAGATGGCTATAACCATGCATTAAGGCGAAGCAAATTGCTAGATCCCCTGAGTCAACAGAGATTTGAGGAACTGATTGATCGTTGGATTCGGGATCCATCTAGCTTTCTGGGCCCCGATGGAGACCCCCGAACTTTATTTGAAAGTGAAAGGCGTTAGGAAGCAAGAGCGATTGCAAGCTTTTCCTTAAGTTCTCCGGAGTTATAAAGCTCTATCAGAATATCTGAGCCACCCAGGAATTCGCCCTTCACATAAATTTGGGGAATTGTTGGCCAGTCTGAATATTCCTTAATTCCTTGGCGGATTTCTTGATCACTTAATACATCAAAAGTATCGAATGGCACGCCAAGGGCGTTAAATATCTGCACTGCATTGTTAGAGAAACCGCATTGTGGCATCAACTTATTGCCCTTCATAAAAAGCAGCACAGGGCTGGCGTTTACCAGAGTTTCAATACGACTTTTGAGTGTTGCGTCCATGGTTACCAAATAATTTGAGAGGGATTTCAGAAAACTTTAGGTGGGGCAAGCAGTGGTTAGGGCTAGGGCGTGGATCGCTTCAGTGGCTAATTCGGTGCGCAATGCGCCGTAAACCAATTGATGTTGCTTCACGCGAGATAAAGATCTGAAGCCCTCCCACAACACTTTTACCTGCAAATGATCACCGCCGCCGGTGAGATCCTCCACTTCCACCAAAGCTTCGGGAAGAGCCAGGCGAATCGCCTCGGCTACTGCAGTTATTTGCACCATTGGGTTTAATTCGTAGTTGTTCCAGCTGGTGCAGCGTAGGGGGTGAAAGCAAAACCCACTTCCACCAATTGTTGATACGCCTTACGGCCATCGGCGGTGGTTGGGGTCATTATTTTCACCACTTCCACCAAAAGTGGTACGGCTACTTCCGATTGGTTTTGACGCCGATAAACAGCTGCTAAACGAAGATTTGCTTGCGCCAATTTTTCAATTGCTTCGCGACCTTTTTGATCCATATCACGGGGGATACGGGCATCTAAGCCGCGGAAAGCTCCTCCAAGATCACGGTAAAAAGACAACAACGAACGGGATGCGTTGCGGGCTTTGTCGTAAGACTTCACCGCGTCTGTGAGATTGCCATTAGCAGCTTCCCGATCACCTTTTGCGAGCAAGGCATCTACAGAACCAAGGTTAAAAGCGTCGCTCGATTGGGCTGCAGCCGTAGGGCCTGCTCCCTGAGCAAGGCTGCTGCCTTGAGTAAGGGGCAACGCAAAACCAACCACCAAGCCTGAAAGCAGCAATAAACGACGCATAAAAGCCAACAGAAATCTTCAATACATAAACTTTATTTGGTTATTGAAGAATTACCCACCCAAGTGCGGGCCGCTTCCTCAGCTGAACGCATTTCTCTCGCTAACCGTATTGAAAGTTCAGCGGCAGCTTTTTTACCTGTACCCGCAATTAATAGAGGTGCTCCAAAACAAAGAGCCGCCCGGTCGCGAAAGCGTGGTATTTGATGGCTATAAGCCAAACCCACTGGCACCACAGGCACCTCCAGGCCTTTTATCTGCGCCAAACTGGCAAGGCGGGGTAAGCCAGGTTCCAGCTCCAGCTCCTCTTGATCGCGGCTGATTTTGCCTTCCGGAAATACAACTACCTGTTCGCCATGGGCCAATAAATCCAAGGCGTAGCGCAGGCTGCCGGTGCCTGGATGGCCTTGATCAATCCCAAAACAACCCAAACGCTGCAAAAACCAACCCTGCAGCCCTTGCATTTCAGTGGTGGTAACCATGAATCGACAATCGCGGCCATGAATGCGCCGCCCTGCTGCCAGCGGCAACATCAAGGCATCCCAGCGAGCCCGATGGGTGGGGGCAAGCAATACCGGCCCACCCCGCGGTAAATGTTCAGCGCCCAGCACTTTTGTTGCCTTGAAATAGCAACGCAAAGCAAGATCTTGAGTGGCCCACATCGCAGCTGGCGCAAGCCAGGGGGCCACAACACTACTGATTGGATTGGCCATTGGAGAACCATATCCAGCGGTTGGGTTCCTAGGATCAATAACTGGACAGCAATTGCGATGGCCAGTCTCGGCGTCAATATCGATCACATTGCCACCGTGCGCCAAGCTCGCCGCACGGTGGAACCAAATCCAGCGAGTTTTGCTCTACTAGCTGAACTGGGTGGTGCCGATGGCATCACCGTGCATTTAAGAGAAGATCGCAGACACATCCAAGACCGTGATGTGGAATTGCTAAAAGCCACCGTGCGCAGCCGCTTAAATCTGGAAATGGCGGCCACCACTGAGATGATCGGGATCGCACAAATGCTTAAACCAGCGATGGTTACGCTCGTGCCAGAACGGCGCGAAGAGGTAACAACTGAAGGGGGCTTGGATGTGGTTTCTATGGGCACCTTGTTAAAGCAGCAGGTGCAAAGCCTTCAAGGCACAGGAATTCCTGTGAGTTTGTTTGTGGATGCCAATTCAGAACAACTACGGGCCTGCCGCGACAGCGGGGCCCTCTGGGTGGAACTGCACACCGGCTGTTACGCCGATGCCCCATGGGGAGCAAAGCAAGCCCAAGAACTAGCCAAGTTGATTGAGGCCACCCAGCACTGCCGTGAAATGGGGTTAAGGGTTAATGCTGGCCATGGCCTCACATATCAAAACGTGGAGGCAATTGCTGCTATTCCTGGAATTGAGGAACTGAACATCGGCCACACAATTATCGCGAGGGCATTAGCAGTGGGCCTTGAGCAGGCAGTACGCGATATGAAAGCTTTAGTGGTGAATCCACGCCCGCTAGAGCAGAATCCAGGCATCGGCAAAGAATTTATCTAATGAGCACCTATTACTTCGTAGCGGCAAGCGAAGCCTTCTTAACTAAAGAAGAACCGCTTGCAGAAGTTCTTTCAGAACGGCGCCGCAATTACGCGGAGAATAATAAAGAAATCGATTTTTGGTTAATTTTAAATCCAACCTTCTTGGATTCTTCTCAGTTTGCAAATCAAGCGACTTCTGTGCCGAGACCAGCTGCAGCCGTAATTTCAACCGATCGTAGTTTTATTGATTTTATGAAGTTGCGATTGGAATTCGTTTTTAAGGGCGAGTTTGAAGCGCCATCCGCAGCAATTCCCGACCCCCTTGCACACGGGGCTTGAGCTCTTCATGGAGCGCTTGGAATTCAAGGGATTCCCCCTGGACCTGCTTAGAAAGCAGCTGTTGAAGGCGCTCAAGCTCATCAGGATGAAGCTCTCCGTTATCCCTCCATTGAAGATCTGTGGTCAAGGTGCTTTTTATAAGTATCCAGATTGTGTCAGGGAATCAACGCGGATAGCGGCATTGATAACCAAAAAAACCTTGAAAAAAGCTAAAGATCGGCAGAAAGAATTATTCGTTGCTTTGCGGCCTTGTTTCGCTTAATCCAAAGCAACAGCATTGAAAGCCTGGCTGAGGCTTTGGCCCAACAGCTAAAGGCCAACACACCAAAAGACCCCTTTTGCGCCCAAAAGGTACTGGTGAGCACCAATGCGATGGGCCGTTGGCTTGCTCTTGCCCTTAGTGAGCAGCTTGGGATTTGCGCTGGCATTGATTTTGATTTCGGTGGTCGCTATTTCCGCAACCTGGTGCGGCAGTTAGCAGCACAACCAAACCACTGCATTGATCCCTGGGAGCCTGATGCCATGCGTTGGCGCTTGGCTCAATTACTTTTTCAGCTGCCTCAAAATGCCATCTACAACCCCCTGCATCTTTATTGGCAGGCGGATAAAAATAAAACAGATAAAAACAGGCCCAAGCTGAATCGCCAGCAGTTGCAATTCCTTTTGCAGCTAACAGATACCTTCGATCAATACGGGCTTTATCGAGCCGCCGCAATGCGGCGCTGGCTAGCAGAAGAAGATCTTGATTTTCAAGGCCAACCACTGCCGGCAGATCAATTGTGGCAACCACACTTATTAAGGGAATTACACAGCCAAGCCAAGCTGTTGGGTTTTAATCACCCCAGCGAACGCTTGCTGGCGGCACCCCAGCAGATAGCAAATGCAACATCTTTAAAAGAGCAATGGCATGAAGAAGGACCATTGCAGGTGTTTGGTTTATCGAGCTTGCCGCCCGCCTTTTTAGATCTATTGGCAACGATTGCAAGCCAAGGGCCACGGGAGGTGGTGCTCTATTTGCTTAGCCCCTGCGATTGCCCCTGGGGCGCTACGCCTGCCCCTATCGATAAAAACGACAGCAGTGTGGAACAGCTAGAAAAAATGCTGCTCCATGAAGGGCATCCGTTATTGGCAAATTTGGGGCGCACCCTGCGGGATTTTGATTGGCAACTGGAACTGATATCCACCAACCTCGAAGAAAATTTCCACAGGCTTTCACTAACGCCTGCCCCGATCGCAAAAGAGTTGAATCTGCTCGATCAACTGAAGCTGGATCTCGCCACTGGAAAGCGCCGCTCCCCTTTGAACGGCCAGAGGCAACCATTGCTAATAACAACTGCACAGCTGAACTTGCAGGTAATCCATTGCCATGGCGATCGCCGCCAGGTAGAGGAAGCCCATGATGCAGTGCTCGCCTTAATGGCTAGCGATCCCAGCCTGCAACCCCGTGAAATATTGCTGCTCACAACCGATGTAGCCCGCTTTGCCCCCCTTGTGCTGGCCAGTTTCGAAAGACCCGGCGGTATCAGTGATCCGCGCCACTTACCAATACGAGTTACCGATCGCACCTTGCGCCAACGCAACGCAAAAATCGATCTCCTGTTTCGCTTGCTTGCCCTTGCCGGCAGCCGCTATGAGCTGGAGGCAGTGCTCGATTTGCTACTGCTGCCGCCAGTGGCCGAGGCGTTGCAGCTAAATGAACTTGAAGCTCAGCAATGGCTGCGTTCAATTCAAGCGCTTGGCGTTACCTGGGGGCGTGATGCCGAGCACCGCCAAAAATGGGGTTATCCCATTTGCAGCCAATACAGCTGGCAGTGGGGTCTTGATCGGCTGCTGCTGGGCTTATTGCTGGAAGATCCTTTTCCAATTGGCAACCCAGCCGATGGGGAATGGCAAGGTTTAGCTGCCCATGGCGATCCCATGCTCACGCCGGCATTAGTGCTGGCCTTGATCGCGGCCTGTGAATCCCTTTTCAGGTTTTTAAGGCCCCTTGAAAGTGCGCAAACTCCTGAAGCTTGGGTGGTTGCTCTAACAAATGCAGTGCAAGGGCTTAGCGGCAGCGGAGGGCCTAATAACTGGCAAACACCTGAACTATTTGAACTGCTCAAACCTTTACGAGCAGCACCTGAAAATGCACCTGCCCTTGAACGCGAAGCAGTAGTACTACTGCTGGAGGAAGCAGAAGCCCAGGAGCAAGGGCGTTATGGCCATGTGAGCGGCGCCGTTACCCTCAGCGCCCTTGAACCGATGCGCTCAATTCCCCATCGCGTGGTGGTGCTGCTCGGAATGGATGAGGAACGGTTGCCGCGGCCTGATCACTCCCCTCAATACAACTTAATTGCAGCAAAGCCATGGCGGGGTGATCGCAGCAGGCGGCAAGAAGATCGAGCGATCCTGCTGGAAACATTGCAGGCCAGCCGCCACCATTGGATTGCCACCTTCACAGGCACAGATCCATGCACCGGTGAGCAACGCAATCCGGCAGGTCCCCTTGCCGATCTAATTAGTTGCTTAGCAAGCGAATACCGCAGCAGTGCCGGCAAACCAATAACTGATCTGTTGTTGCGATATGCAGCGCCGCTGCGGCAACTTCCAGCAAACCCAAAATTACCTTTAGAAGCGATCTGGCCGCCAACTTTAAATTGGCCAAAAAGTGATACAAAAACCATTGAACTTGCTAGTTCAGAAGAATTGCAGCAGTTTTTTAATGATCCTGCCAAACAGCTACTGCAAGCCCATGGCATTCAGCTGCAAAGAAAACCAGAGCAACAATTTGATCCAGAGGAAACAGAATTAAATGGCCTCAGGCGCTGGGAACTGGGGGAACATTTTTTAAATCACGGTTCTGAAGATTTGCAGCTCGCTGCCCTGCAACGCAGGGGGTTATTGCCTGCTGGTCCTGCGGCTCCAGTTGTTAGCGCAGATCTAGCGCGGCGCAGCCTCCAGTTGCTGGAAATACAACAGCAACTGGAAGAAAGCCACCCCACTGGCTTGTGTTTAACCGGCAGTGGCCAGCTAAAGCCAAAAAGACTGCTGCAAGGCTGGATTAACCATCTTTTTGCAAATCAAATAGCTCCGCGTTACACCCATTTAATTGGCCCTCAAGGCAGCGGTGAAAAAGAAAAACTGCTGGCCGTTGCACTCGCGCCTTTAGAGCAACCAACAGCGATAGAACACCTGGAATTGCTGCAACATTTGCGCCGCGAAGGTCTTTGCCGCCTTTTGCCTTTTGAACCCCAGCTGAGCTGGTGGTTGCTGCAAGAAAAGCAAAATCCCGGAGGGAATAAAGCAGATATTGAGCGGCTGCAGTGGCCAGATTCAATAATTCAAATCAATGCTGGAGAACCACCAGAACTTGAAATCTGGTGGGCTCAGGCTGAATGTTGGAGCTTGGTGGAACAGATCCTGCTGCCCCTTGCAGCAGCGATCGCAAAAGATGAACTTACAAGAGAAGAAATGGCGTGAAAAACATCATTGAATCAAGTGAAAATCTGGTTGAGCTTGATTTAAACGGGCCGTTAATTAATGGCACAGAAGTGCTTGAAGCTAGTGCTGGCACCGGTAAAACCTATGCCCTAAGCCATCGGGTTTTGCGGGCTATCGCCGAGCAAGGGCGAACGGTGGATTCAATTTTGGTAGTTACTTTTACACGCGCTGCTGCAGCTGAAATCCGCCGCCGCATCCGCGCTCGCTTGGATCTTGCCGCTACGGCCCTTGCCATGGCCATCGGCGAAAACATTGAAGCAGCTCCCCCCCTCGATCCCACCTTGGCGGCCTTGGTTGCTAGCTGGCATCAAAGCCCAGATCCCTATCAACCTCTACTGCGTTTGTTGGTGGCCCTTGATCAAATGGATCTTGCCCCAATCCACACAATTCACGGCTTCATAAACAACCTGATTCGCGATAACAGTTCACTCCTAAATATTGATTCCCAGGTGGGATTGCAGGAAAACAACCAGGAATTGCTCTTAAAACTTGTTACCGATTGGCGACGCTGCCACATATCCCATAGCCCTAGCCCCTGGCAAGCCTGGGTGCAAAGCCACAGTGATCTAAGGGCTGAACCGCTGTTGCAGCTAGCCCAGTTGGTAGACGACGACAGGGATATGCAACTGCAATCCAATTCAATAAATATCGAACCAGCCAGCCATTGGGCTGAACTAGAGCAGCGTTTCTTTACTGCTTTTTGCATACATGGAGATGAGGCGGCAGCATTATTAGTTGCCCTATGCAAAGGCAAAGGCAACGAAACACCAACAAAATTATTAGCAAAAACCAGGCTCGCAGAATTACCAGCCCTGCTCAAAACAGCGCGGCAGCAGTTTTTTGAAGCGCCATCCCAAACCACTGCAAAAACCTACCGACTGCTGTGCCAAGCACTTGCCACCAGTCGTTTGCGCCAGGTGCTGGCCGATCCCGATCAAGCGCCCCAAGCTGGCCTCCATCAATTAGCAGAAGAGCTTTGCTATGGGCCGGCAGAAGTTTTTACTCAGCATTTTTGTGAGGATCTAAAACAACAGACGAGCAGCCAAAGGCAAGCGGAAAATCTGCTCAGCTTCTCCGATTTACTCGAGCAAGTAGATCCAGCAAAACTGCAATCAGCACAATTAGAAGCTCTACAAAATTGGGCTAAATGCAAATTTAGTTGTTGCTTAATCGATGAATTTCAAGACACCGATCCAATCCAATGGCGTTTATTTGCAGCCCTATTTGATGGGGTGATGCCAGTTACTTTGATCGGTGATCCCAAACAGGCCATCTATCGCTTTCGTGGCGGCGATATCCGCACATACCGCCTTGCCACCAGCGGCAACGATCGCCTGCGGGCTGGCCTTAATACCAATCGTCGTAGTGATCCCCAGCTACTTGCGGTGCTGAACCGTTTATTTAGTGGTGGCGATACTTTTGGCACCGCAAAGATTTCGTATCGCGCTGTGCATCCGCCCGCCGATACCCCCCAATTTCAATTGCGCACTAGCGCCGCTAAAACCGCAGTAGCACCAGTTCGCCTGCGTTGGATCACCAATGGGGATAAACCAAGCGCCACTGGCACTTTGGTAAGTGCGATGGCAGCCAGTGTTGCCAGCGATCTCCAGAATTGCCTTGATCAAGCTCTTGAAAAACTCGATCAAGGCCACTGGCGGGCAATTCATCCGGGTGATCTTGCGGTATTGGTGAGCCGCAACGCTGAAGCCCTTGCTGTTCAAAGGGAACTACTCAGCCGCGGCATCCCTGCACGCATCGGCAGGGGCGGCAATATCTGGTGCACTGCAGAAGCTGGCAGTGTGGCAATTGCGCTTGGGGCTCTCGCCGCTGAGGGTCGCCAGCCGGCAGCCCTTGCTTTAGCACTTTCCCCCCTTGGTGGATTCAACGCAAGGGAGCTATCGGAGTGGCAAGATTTTGAGCAGGGGTTATGGATGCAGAAGCTGCATAAAGCCCGCCAGCGATATTTGCAGCTTGGGCCCTTACCAGCGCTGGAGGTGTTGATAAACGATGGGCCTGGGCTTTCTCGCCTTAACGCATGCCTCGGCGGCCCCCAACGGGTGAGCGATTTATTGCAACTAGGCGAATTACTTCAAGAAAACTGGCAAAACCAAGGGCAACCTTCCGCCGCACGCCTGGGGATCTGGCTTGCCCAAAAGCGTTGCAGCAGCGAAGGCGATAACAACAGCCAACAACGCCTAGTGGCGGCAGGAGAGATGGCTTGCATCAGCACAGTCCATGCAAGTAAAGGCTTGGAGTTCCCCTTGGTTTGGTGTCCCACCCTCTGGCACAGCAGTGGGGGACCCGGAGCAGAAAAACCGTTCAGGGCTTGGGATCAAAGCCTGGGTGGGCGGGTATTGGAAGCAAGCCGCCGTGATGGCAGCAGCCCTCGGCTGGAAAGACGCCAGGAGGCAGAGCTGGAGGCGTGGCAGGAGGGCTTGCGCTTGGGCTATGTGGGGATTACCCGTGCTTGCCATCAGCTGAGCTTTGATTGGGGCCGAATCCGTGACAGCGCAGCCAGTTTGCCCGCCTGGTTGCTACATCCCGAACTGCGGCGTATGGGGGCTCAGCAGCCCTGGGAAGCGATCGCTAAAGCGATTAAAGAAGATTCTTCGCTGCAACAGGTGGTGCAGCGCCGTTGCCTTGAACTTGGCATTGAATTTGAGCTGGTGCCTCCTCAAAATGCAAAAACAAGCTCGCCGCTCACCAAAAAACAAAAACAGACAAAGCCAATTTCTGTAGTTATTTCACCAGCAATACGGCAAAAATCAAATAAGTGGGATTGGGGGCGCTGGAGCTATAGCCGCTTGGTAGAGGCGAGTTCAAACAAAGGTGAATACAGCAAAGCTGAATACAGCACAAGTGAATACGGCAGAGAGGAGGAAGGTTTTGATCCTGATAAAAGTAGTTCCAGTGAGGAGGTTGGCGCTGCAGAAAGCCCCCTCTGGAGTGCCTTACCTGCTGGTGCAGCATTTGGCACCCTTGTGCACGAGGTGCTGGAAAAGCTGGATTTTGATGCGGATCTCAATGGTTCAGAAGCGCAACTAATCCTGCGTAACGCCGTGGCTGGTTCTGGCTTCAACGCAAACCTAGCGCTGCAGCTAGTGCCAGCCCTTGAGGAATTGTTGCAGCGCCCCCTTGGCGGTCCGCTTGAAAAGCTACAACTCAACCAAATCAAACGCCACAACACCCTGCGGGAATTGCCTTTTGATCTGCCCCTCAGCGGATTTAAGAATGGCCCGCCCCAAGATGTGCTGGGCCAGGCCCTAAAGGAACTCGCTCAACATCCCAACAGCAACTTGCGTAACTACGCGCAAAAACGTATTGAGCAGCGCATTCCCCAATGGCGAGCTGGTTTTTTAAACGGTGTGATCGATTTGGTGTTTAGGGCTCCAGATACAAGCGGGCAACTGCAATGGGTGGTGCTGGATTGGAAAACAAATCGCCTTAGCCAAACGGTGCAAAGCCTGATGGCAGCGAAGGATTACTGGCTCCAAGCGCAGCTTTATCGCCGCGCCATAAAAATATGGCTTGGTTTGCGGCTTGGTTTAGATCCACAGGATGAATGCCAGGTGCATGCCCTGATGCTGTTCACCCGCAATGGTGAAACCGCCTGGCTGCTTGATCAAGGCACAAATCCATGAGCGCCGAGCGTTTGATCGCCCTGGCACCTGCTTTGGTGCAACAACAAGCAGCAGCGCTTAAGCCGTTGCTAGAGAATTTTTTCAGCAACCTGGCCTTAGCCAAAGAACCGTTGGAACTTGAGGCCAGCAGCCTTGATCCAGAACTGATTTGCGCCCTTAGAGCACTGCCGTTTGTGCTTGAAAACTCTCCAAATGGAGGATTCCGGCTCTGGAGTTGCAAGGGCCATCGCATGCAAAAAGAGGTGCTTGCTGAACTTTGCGAACGGCTGCAAAGCCAAGGGGGGCTGCTGGTAACAGGTGGTGCGGGAAGCGGTAAAACCAGCCTGGTAAAGCAACTAATACAAGAAACAAGCTCCGGCACAGCTATCGCCTTAATGGCCCCCACAGGCAAGGCCGCTGCCCGGCTGCGGGAAGCGCTAACGCCCCTGGCGCAAGGAATCAACTGTGGCACGATCCACCGCTGGCTTGAAGCCAGTGGTGACGGGCAGTTTCGCCGGGGCCCGAGGAAACCACTGGAACTAGACACCGTGGTGATTGATGAATTTTCAATGGTGGACACAGCCCTGCTAGCTGCTTTGCTATCGGCGTTGCCCACTCATACAAGGCTGCTGCTGCTTGGGGATCCAGGCCAATTGCCGCCGATTGCAGGAATAGGAGCATTGGCCCCTTTAGAAATAATGCTGGCGGTGCAAGCGCCGCAATGCTTGATCAAACTCAAGGGCTCTCATCGCTTTAATGAACACACAAGCTTGGGGCAATTTGTACAACAGCTAAGGCTTTCAGAAGCAATGCTAAATACCAAAATATTTCACAACTTATTAATAAATATATCAAAATCAGATAATTTAAACTGGCACAATCTAAGCATTGGCTGGCCTAAAGAAATAATTGAAAGGCTGCGAAAACACAAGCAAAACCTGCAATTAGCTGCAGAAAATCAAAATTTAGCCGATCAAGAAGCCCTTAATGAACTTTTGGAGCTCATGCTATTAGCGCCAAGAAGAAAAGGGCGCCACGGGGTAGATCAGCTAAATGAACGCTGGCTTGATTTAGATAAAAACAACCCCTTCAGTTGGCCCATCGGAACACCTTTATTAATTAACCGCAATAACAACGAGCGCGGCTTATCAAATGGTGATTTAGGCCTGATTCGACCAGATTTTAGCGGCGGCAAAGTAGCGGTTATCGCCAGTGGTGATGGGCCCCAACGCCTTCCGCTGGAGTTGCTTGGAGGGGTGGAGCCCGCCTTTGCAATTACGGTGCACAAGAGCCAGGGAAGCCAAGCGAAACAGGTGATCGTGGTGATTAATGAGCTGGAAGGCCTTGATCCAAAGCTGCTATACACAGCTCTCACCCGCGCCCAGACAAGGGCAGACCTTCTTTACCTTGAAGATCCAATTTAATTTCTTAACAAAACCGCAGCTAAGCCCCGTTAGCACTAATGCTGTAGTTGCACTGGTTTCAAACATTGGAGATTCCCCCTTTTATCGGCGTACCACTAACCCCCACCCCACCCGCGATGTATCGCGATTGCATGCGCACTCAATTAGGTATCGATGAATGGTTAAGTGGACCGGGCGCCCTTGAGGAAGAACTTCCTGTTCCTCCAGGTCTAACTGCCCAACAAATTTATATCGCCCAACTTTTCTGCGAATCAATTGGCGATGATGGAGGTTAGTTTTCCAGCCTCTGATCATGGGGCGCCCCAATCAGCAACCCGCACAGATCGCCCCTGGGGCTGGTTTGAAACCTTGGCGGTAGGGGAGGGTTATTTAATAAAAAGGCTGTGGATCGCTCCGGGCCTGCGTATTTCGCTGCAACGCCACAGCCATCGCAGCGAACATTGGTATGTAGCCCTTGGCGGAGGCTATGTAACTATTGACAGCCAGCAATTAGAAGCTCAAGTTGACAGCACATTTGCTGTGCCCTGCGGAGCTATCCATCGCGCCCAAGCAGGATCTGAAGGGATGTTGATTGTTGAAATCCAAAGGGGAAGCCTTCTCATCGAAACCGATATTGAACGCTTTGCCGATGATTACGGCCGCTGCGCATCAAGCGCTAGGTGATACATTGGAAATGTTGAAAGTCCATCTGGTGAAGGCAAGGCAGATCAAAAAGTGGGTTCTGCCGGCCTGAAGCAAGGAATTTCAGGCCCCCCTGCGGCGACATTCGCCTTTTCTCCCGTGACAACCACGCCTCAATTTCCGCTGTCTAGCGAACTGAATCCTGAGGATTCAGACACTGCAACAAACATCGCAATTTCCATCGAAACAATTTCTCAGATCACTGCTGAGAACACTATTCAGGATCCTGATAAAATTTCAGAATTAATAGCTGAAATTCAGTCTTCCGAAAATCAGCCTTCTGAAAAACAAGTCGTTGCCAAAAAGGCTTCTACAAAAAAATTAAAAGCAGAAGAAGCTCAATTGCAACAGGCCGCTGAGAATCCTGAATTAGTTGCAGCACCAGCTTCTGGTTTTGCACTATTTGGTTTACCTCAAAATCTGCTTGAAGCCCTAGAACGCTGCGGCTATCAAGAACCATCACCAATTCAGGCGGCGGCAATTCCTGAATTAATGCTGGGTAGAGACTTAATCGGCCAAGCCCAAACCGGTACCGGCAAAACCGCAGCTTTTGCCCTGCCGCTTTTGGCCAGGCTTGATATTGAAGCGCGTCATCCCCAAGTATTGGTGCTGGCTCCAACCCGCGAGCTTGCTATTCAAGTAAGCGAAGCCTTCCAGCGTTATGCCTCCTGCAGTCCGGGAGTGCATGTTTTAGCCCTCTACGGCGGCACTGATTTCCGCGATCAAATTCAGAAGTTACGCCGCGGTGTACATGTAATTGTTGGCACCCCAGGCAGGGTGATGGATCACATGCGTCAAGGCACACTTGATGTTTCCAAGTTGCAAACATTAGTGCTTGATGAAGCCGACGAAATGTTGCGAATGGGCTTCATCGACGACGTTCAGTGGGTGCTAGAGCAACTACCAACTAAGCGGCAAGTGGTGTTATTTTCTGCCACCATGCCAAATGAGATTAGGCGGATTTGTCAACAGCATCAAAAGCAACCAGCTGAGATCACAATTCGCACTCGCCCAGCTGATGCTAGCCGCATTCGTCATCGCTTTATTAGTGTTCCCCATCACCAAAAACTACCTGCACTGCAGCGGGTATTAGAAGCCCATGGCCGTGGTGGCGTCATCATTTTTGCCCGCACCAAAGCAGTAACGGTGGTAGTGGCGGAAGCCCTTGAAGCCTGCGGCACCGCCTGCGCTGTGCTTAATGGTGATATTCCACAAGCCCTAAGAGAACGCACAATTGAACGCCTTAAAGATGGCAAGGTTGACGTACTTGTAGCCACCGATGTGGCAGCCCGCGGGCTTGATGTGGAACGGATTGGCCTTGTCGTTAACTACGACGTTCCATTCGACAGTGAAGCCTATGTTCACCGCATTGGCCGCACCGGTAGAGCCGGCCGTGAGGGGGATGCAATTTTATTCCTATCTCCGCGGGAACGCCGCTTGCTCTACGGGCTTGAAAGGGCAGTGGGTTGCGCAATTGAACCAATGGAAGTGCCATCTGATTCAGAAATAAATCAACAACGTTTGGATCAATTACAAGAAAAACTAACCAAACTTCTCACTGAACCTGTAGCTAACGAAAGGCAACAAGAAGTTGCTCTAATGGCTGAAATAATTCAGCGTTTAAGCCGCGAAACCGAGGCAACCCCTGAGCAATTAGCTCTTGCAGCTTTACGTTTATCTCAAGGAGATCAACCTTTATTGGTGGTTACGCAACCGCAAAATTCAGTGTCCCGTATGGGTCGCAGCGATAGACCAGATCGGCCAGAAAGAGGGGAGCGGGTTGAGCGGCGCGGCGCACCAGGAGGTGGCCGTGGCTCAGACGTACCCGAATCTCACATGGAACGGTTTCGGGTGGAAGTTGGCTGGCGTGATCGCATCAAACCCGGTCATATCGTTGGCGCAATTGCCAACGAGACTGGTTTAGAAGGTAAAAAAATTGGTCGGATCAACATTTTTGATGATCACAGCACCATCGATCTGCCAAAGGGCATGCCCCCGGAATTAATGCGAACCCTTAGCCGCGTGAAGGTAATGCAAAAGGAACTGCAAATCAGCCGATTAGCAGTGGGCTGATTCGCACCTGCCCCCTCACAGCAGACAAAACGGCTCTGATGGCTTTATATCAATTGGTATAAAGCCACACAGCTATGGGCGCACTAAAAATTTTGATAAGTGCCTGCATCAGCACATTTACAATTTCTACGGCTCCAACAGCAGTAAGCGCTGCACCTTTTAGCGAAGAAACAGCCATCCAAAACCTTTGCCTAATCGGTTTTCAAACGGCATTTGCCCAAGCAGGCCAAACGCCACCTGAAGGAATGGGTGCATTTACCTGTCGATGTTTGATTCAACGGCTGCAAGGTGGGGAATCCTTAAACCCCGCCCGGGAAAGCTGCAAGCTGGAAGCCAGCCGACGTTTTCGGATCTTGCCCAAGGGCTAATACCTAAATGATTTATGGGCACTGAACAGGCTTTTTCTAAAACCGGTTCACTCAGCAATAAATCCATCTGATCGTGCACTTCTAGTTCTCCATTGTCATCCCAGGTGAGAACCCAGGGCAGGGGAGCCCGTGATGTCATGGCCACCTCCATTTGTTTGTTTGAGTTTGCTGACAATGGCAGCGATTTCCCCTGGTTTTGCTCCCTTACTTATTTACTTCCAACTGCAGCAACGAAACTTCATGAGTACCCCATTTTTGCAGAAATTTTTTATTGGTTTTATCGCTTTAATCAGCTGCCAAGTATCTCCCTGCCTAGCAAATTCTGTTACAGCTGAATCGATTTGGGATAAGGCCAATGCAGAAGAGAGAGCCCGCAGCCAGATCCCTGCCAATGCCACAGTTACAAGTACTAACTGCGAAAGCTTTCAAGTACGCAACGACCTGCGTTATCGCTGCACCCTGGAATACAACCAATGAGCTTGCAACTGCCACCTTTTGAACCCATACCAGCTCCAAAAAAGGAGTGCCAATTAATCGAAGTAGCGGTGGCAAGCCTGCATCCCACCCAAATGTGTGTGGGCTTAGCAGAAGTGCTGCACAGGCGCGAAGATTTTGCCGCTGATTCCATCGAAAAACGGCGCAAATACTTAAAAAGTAAACCGGTACCAATGGTGCTTAGCGGCGGTGGCGAATATTGGATGGTGGATCGCCATCACCGTTTGCGAGGTTTATTGGAACTCGATCCAGCCGCCACAGCTTGGGGCTATGTGGCCTTGGAGCTCACCTGCAAGCAACCCGAACAAGTGCTGGCGGCTTTGCAGCAAAAAGGTTGGCTTTATCTTTACAACGGCCGCGGGCTAGGACCGCAGCCGTTATCAGCCTTGCCAAGTGGTTTGAGCGGCCTTCAAGACGACCCCTTTCGCAGCCTGGTTTGGAAGCTGAAGCAGGAGGGCGTAATTGAGGCAGCTCCTTTGATTCCATTTCATGAATTCCGCTGGGGGGCCTGGTTAAGGCGCAAATCGCTACCGCCATTTAGCTCTAAGCAGCTTGATCCCGCCTTACCGGCTGCCAGGGCCTACGCAAGATCAGCTGCAGCTTCGAGGCTTTCAGGCTGGAAAGGCTGATTATATTTGTTAAATTTGGGTAAAGAGGCTTAAGAAGTGCCTAAAGCGGGTGCTAATCAACCAGCAAAACGACCACTCGTATTTTTGAGCTTGGCTACGGCCATGGCAGGAGGCTTAGCTTTTGGCGCCTTTTTGCTCGAACCAACCCTTAATGCACTCAGGGGCTTGGATCCAGGTGCGGCGATGCCGCACCTATTTTTGCGACCACCTCAAGATGTGTTGGTTTTGGGCACCGATGGCTCTGGGGTTCTTACTGATGTGATGGCAACTCTGCATCCCACCCAGAAGGGATTGCACTTAATGCAAATTCCCCGTGATACCTACATCAATTCTCCAATTCACGGAGAGATAAAAGCAAATGCATTATTTGCACTCGGGGGGATTGAAGAAACTGAACGCGAAGTATCAAATCTCCTAGGAAGGCCCCTGCAGCACCATATTTTGATCAATTTAAAAGCGATTAATAAAATGGGCGATGCTGTTGGCGGGCTGGAGCTAAACGTACCAAAAGCGATGTACTACAACGACTCAAGCCAAAATCTAAGTATTGCTCTTGAACCAGGCTTGCAAACTTTAAAAGGTAAGGATCTTGAGGGGTTTATACGCTTTCGCCACGATAAACTGGGCGATATTGGCCGCATGGAGCGCCAAAAATTAGTTATTACAGCTCTGCTAAAAAAACTTGCAACTCCTGAAATTCTTGCCCGCTTACCGCAATTAATTTATGTGCTGGGATCTGATATTAAAACTGATCTCAACCCAATTCAAATGGCCAGTTTGGCAACAGCAGTAGCAGGTAAGCCTCTAATTTCTGCAAGGCTGCCAGGTACCCCCGGTTACCACAACAACATCAGCTATTGGTTTGTGGGCTCTCCCCCCCAGAACTAGCAAACATCCGGAAAGCGGAAAACAACAAAGCCATCCCAAACAAGGTGCCGATCACCCAAACGGTATCCGACGGCCATTCCACAAGCACCATGCCACCAAGCAGGCAAGTAATAATCCCGTCAAGAAGCACTAAATTACGAGCGGGGCCAGCAGCAGCGGCGGCGGCAGCTAGTTCCATTACCCCTTCCACCACAAGCAAAACACCTAAGAAAAGCGTAATGCTGAAGGTGCTATCCACTGGGAAAAGTAAAACATAAATACCACCCACCACATAAAGCAAAGCTGATAGGAGGCGAAAAATCTTTGCCCCCAAATCAGAGGCAGCGCCAAAACGCAGCAGCTGGCTAACTCCAGCCGCCATGGCTACAGCACCAAATACAAGCGTTACTGCCGCAGCAGATAAAAACGGAAAAACAATCGAAGCTGCTCCAGCAACTAATAAAAGCAGTGCAGTAACGATGCGCAGTCCATTCGAAGAGGGAACGGCCATTTCATTAAGCTTTGAACTAATCCTAAACCACTTGAACTGGCAGGCCATGTCCACCTTTTCACAGAACCAAGCTATGGATGAATCTTTAAAGCGCAAATTAAAGAAGATGCCTAAAAGTGCCCCACCACAGCCAGGCTTGGAAGGCGAAATCCAAATAAATCAAGCAGAAGAAGTAACTCTTTCAGAGGAGCTTGAATTGCGTGGTCAAAATATGAGAGGAGAACAGTAAAAAAGATGCTGTCGCAAGATTTGCGCTCCATCTTGAAACTCTGCCTTGCTGCACTCCTGGCAGGCAGTTTTTCTCTCGCAACATCAGGTATTAGTTACGTGTGGTACCCGTTGTTAGCAGTAGTTTTATGCACTGATGATACAGATTCTCAAGTACTTAACAACATCAAAGGCAGGGTACTTGGCACAGTTTTAGGCGGTGTGGTGAGCGGATTTATTCACACTGTTAGCCACGGCTGGTGGGGGTTAACCATTGCTATGGTCGTATTGATTCCATTATTAAGACTATTAAATTGGCAATCGGGGTTAAGCTCAGCGGTGGTAGTTAGCTCAATGTTATTCTTAGTGGAAGATTACTCATTAATGGGCTGGGGATATGTATTTGCTCGCACCTTAGATACCTTAGCCGGTATTTTAGCAGTGATAATCGTAACTTTATTATTTTGGCGCATTGACAGACCCAAAAACTTATTAAATCAAGAGAAAAACTTAAAAAATTTACTTTGCAATCGTCTAGATCAAACCAAACAATGGTTAACAAGCTCTAATAAAATTGACCTAGATATAATGCCATTAAAAGGCTCTCAACTATGCCGAAAATTCAACGCCATGGCAGGGGAAGAGCTGCGAGCTCACCCCAAAAACCATCGGAGCCATTGGCGCCAACGGGCCTTGCTTTGGGATCAACTAAATCATCACAGCATGGAATTCATTCTACTGGCAGCCCAAATGCCAGCAGGTTGCTTGGTTGGGCAGAACTGGCTTGGTCGTGATGTAGTAGATCGTGAGCAACTTAGGCAATTAGGCTATGAATTAGCAAAAAAATATATGTTATCGCCATTGTTAATCCTTGCCCTCCAAGATGAGTATAAACGTGTTAAATGCACGATCCATAGCCTCAAACTAGCCAGCCAAGCTGATTCAACATGGCACTAAAACACTATCTAATGTTGCGTACTGATTTGCGCATGGCCATAAGCATTGGGCTTTCAGCTGGTTTAATAATTGCCCTTGGCTTACCAGATTCCATTTATGGTCCATTAGCTGTATCTGCAAGCCTTGGTGGCACCGTTGGCAACAGCTGGCGACTGGCACTACAAAGGATTTATGGCACTCTCATTGGTGCTGCGGCAGTGGCATTGTGTTATCACACCCTTTATCAAGCTGTACCAATACCAGTGGGGGTAGCGATCACCCTTGGACTGACGGGCTTGACATGTAAATACCTGGGCCTGCAAGTGGGTTACAGGGTGGGGGGATTAGTGGTGGTAATGGGATACACAGCCCATGCCATGGAAATCAACCTTTGGATTCCCATGCGCATCATTACCACCTTGATTGGCCTAGGGGTTGCATTATTTGCGATCAATTGCTTTTGGCCGAACCGCGCATTGGCTCAACACCAACTTCAATCAAAACTAATTTGGGCCCAATTAGCAACCGCTTTTCGAGAACGGGCCCACTTACTTAGCAACAACATTGAACTAAATGCCCAGGAGCGAAACACATATCGCGATCTGTTACTACAAAAAATGATCACGTTGCAAAATCTCCGCCCGGATGCAGCAGCAGAACTAGGAACCGATCGGGTTGGCCGTCTACGGCTCCAAGTTTGGGATTTGGAAGATCTGGTGTTTAGCCAATTTCTTAGTGCCTACTCCACATTGATGCGTCTACCGATGTTGCCCATGCAAGGAGCAGGGTTACAACGACTCCTCGCTGCCGAACTTGCGGTGCTGGAGGCCCTTGCTCAACGCTGTGAAATCTGGCGGCAGCAATGGCCCTGGGGCAAGGGCTTAGGGCAAACTATTAATGGGCTGTTGCCTTTAGAGGCAGAAAAAAATGAACTTCTGGCGGCAGAACAGGGATTATTTGATGATGAACTTGCCCAACATGTATTGGTAAGCTCCACCGGTGGCAGGCGAGCCAGCCTCTGCTTGCAACTAATCAGCAACGCTCAGCAATTTGAAGCAGCTTGGGCTGAAATTCATTAAACAAATTTGACGATCAAACCACTTAAACTAAGTTTCAAATGATGCAATTGATGCCACTGAGAAAGTGGGTTGCCATGGGCCTGCTGCTGGTTCTCACACCAGCTATTGCCCATGGATCTCCAGCGGTGGAACCATCAATTCCGTTGCTTGAGCGTTCCTGGGAAGAATTAAATCGCTCCTTAAATGCTTTGGATCGCTTGCTACCAGCCGATCCCAGCTTGCCAGCGAATGAAATCAATATCGTGCCTGCCATACCCGCAACCTTGCTAGATGCAAATCGCAACAATGGCACCACTGCCCTCAGCCTCAAGGAAGCCCTAATAATTGGGTTTAACCAAAACCCCAATCTGCAAACGCAACGGCTTGCCGTTGCTGCAACCCTAGACAATCTCCAAGTACAACTAGGCAGCTATTGGCCCCGCATTTTGGCGGCGGCAGGGGCTGGCTACAGCCAATTCAATCAAGGTTTTGATGTACCGGCAGGAACCACACTTTTTCCAACTAACAGTGTGTTTTATGTGCCCACTGGGGCACAAGCCACCTTGTCCGAAGGGCAGCGCAACCTAGAGGCAGGCCTTGAACTCAACTATGCCCTGATTGATTTTGCTCGCACCCCTGCTGTACAAGCAGCTCGGGCCCGGTTACAGCAAGCCCGCCAAAACTATGCCAATAGCCAAAGGGAATTGCAGCTGCGCATAAGTGAGGCTTACTACGAGCTACAACGCAGCGACCAGCTGGTGAGAATTCGTGATGCTGATCTGCGTAACGACCTTGTGGTCCTTAAAGATGTATTGGCCTTAAAACAAGCTGGCCTAGTGCCGAGGCTTGATTTGCTGCGCCGGCAAAGCATTGAGGCAACTGCCCAGGAATTATTAGTGCAAGCGCTGGCCGATAGGGCAGTGGCAAGACGCAAATTAGCGGTGGTGTTAAACCTTGCCCCTGAGCTCACACCAGTTGCTGCTGATCCAATTCAGCTTCAACCGCGTTGGCCCTTCAATTTAGAAACCAGCCTGCTGGAGGCCTACCGAGACAATCCCGAATTAGAAGCTCTTCTTGCCACTCGAGAGGCACTACTTAGAGACCGCGATCAAAGCGCCGCCCAACTTCTACCAAAGCTAAGTTTTAAGGCCAGCGGCGGTGCCGGCAGCCAACAAACATCACAATTCAACGTGAGCGGTAATTGTTGCGGCACAACAGTTATCCCCTCCCTAAATAACAATTACAACAACTGGTCCCTCGGCTTGAGTTTCCGTTGGTTACTTTTTGATGCCGGAAGCACTGCAGCCCAGGTGCGTTTATTAGGGCGGCAGGCGGAGATTCAAGGCCAACTTTTAGTGGCACAACGCAACGATATCCGCCTAAGACTTGAAACCGCCTTCTTTAACCATGAAGCCAGCCTGGCTAAATTAGTTTCGGCGCGGCGGGCCGTTGCCGCAAGTTTAGAAGGCTTCCGCGATGCCAAATTGCGTTATCAAACCGGCCTTGCCAACGAGGTAACCCTTTCCCTTACGCAAGATCAATTGGTGCGTGATTTAGTGCGCCGGCTCGATGCCACTATCGATGTAAATATCAGCTATGCAAAATTACTTAGGGAATTACTACCTGTGAGTCGAGACCCCGCTGAAGTGATCACACCGCAGTTAAGTATCAAGCCTTAATTAATATCTATTAAGAATCAGAGCCCGTTTGTAAAAATCTTTCGACTCTATAACCAAGTATCACTAGTAATACAACCAACCAAAACCAAAGTTCTGGAGCATTGGCATTTAACAAGACAACTAAAAGCACAACTTCAGCCACTAGCCAAGGCAGCTCACGGCGCAATAATGAATTAGTTGAGATACCAGCCATCACCAATTCACCTCACCATTATCAACTGAACCACTGCGATAACCACCAGTAATTGAACGCAGTGCCGGCACAAGATATGAAATAGGCGTGCGCCATTCCACATAGGCATGGGTTGTCATAGTTAGGCCCGAACGAATTGGAAATACACGGCTACCTTTTGAAAGGGTCCAAAGAAAACCATCGAGGCTGCGGGGATTGCGCAAGAGTTGTAATTCTGTTCGCATCACCGGGCCACTACTAACAAGATCTTTAGCAAATTGGGGATTACCTGTGGTGGTACTTATATCTTCCTCTGTAGCAGGCAGGGTATTAACAAATTTAACCTTGGCTACCAAACCACCAAAACGGCTGCGCTCCTTCCAATCCGGCACCACTTCCACCCGTAATGTTTCCGGCAATCGACGGGCATCAGCAGGCTGAAAATAGGCCACGGCCCCTAAGGCTGATGAACCATCACTGCGACCGATAGTGCCAAGTCTGCCTCCCAGCTTTACCGTTTGCCCAGAGATCACCTGCAGATCAAGTAATTGGCCGTCACGGTCTGCTAGCACCTTTCCATCGTAGGCAAGCCGAGCTTCTGTTACTTCAAGCGAACGGCGCAAATCATCAATCTGCATTCTTCTTTCTAAGGACTGAGTTTCAATTTGGAGCTTTACTTTTTGATAATCTGTAAGGATAGACTTCTCGCGAATTTTAACCTCATCTAAGCTCACATCAGTATCTACAAAACCCTTTTCGGCCTGCACGAGCTCCTGGGCCAACGGCGCCACAACTTCCCGCTTACTAAGCCATCTAAGATTCTTTAGCTTACTTGCATATAGTGCTCGTAATTCGCCATATCTTTGGCGATCACTACTTAATTTAGTTAGTGCCACCTCCACCGACTTTTGCTCAGTATCCAACCTTAATTTATCCCTTATATCTAAGAGTTTGTTGTGGGCTTTTAGTTCTACTAAATTTAATCGTTGGCGTTGCAATTGCTTCTCAAGCACAGGTAAATACAATTCCATTAATACTTGCCCCTTGCGCAGCCGATCACCTCTTGATACATAGATTTTCTTTACTTGACCCTCAGCCCTAGCATTAAGCAAGCCGGCATTATTGGGCCTTAAAAACACACCGCGACCGATCACTTCAGTGGGAATTCGCCAAAACAAGGCCCACGCCAATACACCAAAACCAACCAGCCCTAAGGCAACTGCCAGCTGCTGCCGTTGGCTGAGCTTGCGCCAATCAGGAATCAAGCCATTAGCCAAGGGCCCAATCATCATTACGGACTAAACCGTAAATGTCAGCTGGGGCAGGGGCGGTTCGCCAGCAGCCCCAAACGCTCAAGATTGCCCCAATTGTTATCCAACAAAGCCTGGGCAAAAAACGGCATCAGGGCAGGCACCAAAGCAAAAGCCGTGCTGAAGCCAGCGCACACGCTCAAAGCTTTTTCTTGCTGAAACGCACCGGCCTTGAGCGCACCGAGCAATGGCAAGCCATCGCGGCTAAAGCTCACAGGGCGTTGCAGCCACAGGCTATTGCTTTGATCAGCCTCAGTTATCGATGGCAAAAGCAAATCAAAAGCAGCGGCAAGCACCCTGCGATCTTGCTGTTCAGTTGGGGCAGCATTTATCTGGCATTCAAACCAGGAGGTTTGCCCCACCAATAAACCCTCTCCCCCCGGCGCGGGTGCTAAGCCAACATCAAGCAAAGCTGTGGGGCCTGCCTGCCACTGGATTTGCTCCTTCTCCCTACGCCTACTTTGCAAGGGCATCACAACCCGCTGGCCCTTTAGGCAGTGGCCTGGGAGCTGTAGTGCCCCCGCCCAGCTCAGCTGCAATAGAGCAGGCAACGGCAAGTTCATGTGCTCAAGCAGTTCGGCCGTTTTGGCACCAGCACACACCACCGTGTGATCAGCACCTGCAATAGCCTCCACCAGGGGCTCTCCATAAAGGCTGCCCCTGCGTTTAATACCCAACTGCCCGTAGCAGCTTTCCAAACCGCGCAGCAACTTCAAAGGATCCAGCCGCAGATAAGGCAAAACAACAGCGCCACCGAGGGCAGCCCCCGCCAGTAGCGGTTCATATTCCTGCAATTCAGCCCCTGAAAGCCGATGCAAGCCTTGGGGAATAACAGCTAATGCTTGCTGTAGTGCAGCTTCCCCAAGGGCCGCATGCCAATGGAGCAAAAGCTCCGCTTTGTGCAACCCCAAATCGCCATAGCGTTGCTCCAGCCTTTGCCATTGCTCCGGCGCTTGTTTTTGAAGCAAACCCAGCTCAGTTTTGGCGCCAGCCCACCAAGGCACACCTCCGTAGCTGATGGCGGTGGCGCTGCTGCTGGGCCCTGCACCTGAAAGAACAACCTCGGCCCCCTGTTCAGCGAGGGCGATCGCCAACAATCCCCCCACCAGCCCTGCCCCCAACAGCAGAAAGCGGCTCCCCTTAGCCACTTCAGGCCTCCCTAATAATTAAGCGTGAAGGAGGTAACAACACTGCGAAACATCGCTGAAACCCTTTCCCAGCGAGCCTCATTTGTGCTAGCAGCAAGGGTGTATAGCTTTCCTTTATCAGCAACCACCGTGGCAAATTCATGGCGATCGCGATCGGCCAGGTGCACTTTGTATTCAAGGTCGTAGAAGGTGCGGCCCTGGTCGGCCCGTTCGCTTGCTTCCACTAAATCCGCCTCACGGCCGCTGCCTACAGGGGCGATAACGGTGCGGCCAAGTTTTTCTCCCACCGCCACCGCGCTACCTAAATCCTCAAGGCGTTTATCTGGATCCACCGGTGCGATTACCAAACTAAGGGTTTCATCGCTGTTGATTAGGTCGTGGAAAACCACCTCAGGGCCATCACTAATCGCTACCCGAATCCAGCCGGTGGGATAAAGGAAGGCGTAGCGCCCATCAGAACTGCTGTAGCGATTTAAGCCAGCTGCTGCTGCAGAACAACCCACCAGCAACACCAGTAACAACAAGCAAATAAGGCGGGGGATGCCACGAAACAAAGCCGAAACCTTCATGGGAGAGCCAAGCAACAGCAAGATGCTGCCATTCTTGCGCCGAACACTACCTAGATTCGAATTAATTGTTTTAAAGCACTGTCTGCCTTCACCCGCCCCCTGGCTCGGCTGATTGAGCAGTTCGAGCGGCTGCCTGGTATTGGGCCCCGCAGCGCTCAAAGATTGGCGCTTTATTTATTGCGCCAACCAGAAGAGCAAAGCCAAGCATTTGCTGAGGCATTGCTGGCGGCGCGCCAACAGGTGGGCCAATGCCTGCGATGCGGCCACCTTTCTGCCGAGAGCTATTGCAATATTTGTGTAAATCAAGAACGCAATATCGGGATAATTTGCGTGGTTGCAGATTCTCGCGATCTTCTGGCCATTGAGCGCACCAGGGAATTCAAAGGCAACTACCACGTATTAGGTGGCTTAATTTCGCCAATGGATGGCGTTGGGCCGGAAACACTAATGATTCAAGCTTTAATAAAACGCCTCGATCCAGAAGTGGTGCAGGAAGTGATCCTTGCTCTCACCCCAAGCGTTGAAGGCGACACCACAAGCCTTTATCTTGCCCGCCTACTGCGGCCTTTTTGCAAGGTAACTCGCATCGCCTATGGCCTTCCGATGGGCAGCGAATTGGAATTTGCCGATGAGATCACTCTGGCAAGGGCGCTAGAGGGTAGAAGAACCTTTGAATGAAATAACCAATATGGAAAAACAAAAACTAAGCCGCTACAGCGCGATACCACCAAAGCAACGTTTACCTAGCTGGCTACAACGACCAATTGGTAATGCCTCCCAATTAGAAGCGGTACAAGCGGTGGTAAAGCAGCAACGGCTGCATACGATTTGCGAGGAGGGCCGCTGCCCAAATCGCGCCGAATGTTATGCAGCAGGCACAGCTACTTTTTTATTAGGAGGACCCATCTGCACCCGCAGTTGTGCATTTTGCCAAGTAGAAAAAGGCAGTGCCCCTAAACCAGTAGATCTCAAAGAAGCAGAGCGCGTTGCTGAGGCAGTAGAGGTTTTACAACTTAAATACGTTGTTCTCACTGCTGTTGCTAGAGATGATTTAGATGATCATGGTGCAGGATTATTTACAAATACAATCACAGCAATTCGGCGCAGAATGCCTGAAATTGCAATTGAAGTTCTCACCCCCGATTTCTGGGGTGGCCATAAAGATTTCAATGAGTCTTTAAAAAGACAACGGCAAAGGTTGCAACAGGTATTAGATGCAAAACCAGTGTGTTTTAACCATAATTTAGAAACTGTTTATCGGCTGCAAGGGGAGGTGCGCCGCGGAGCCACCTGGGAAAGATCTTTGGGATTATTGGCAGCCAGCGCTGAACTTGCCCCTGATATTCCTACCAAAAGTGGCTTAATGCTGGGCTTAGGGGAAACAAATGATGAAGTGATTGCGGCATTGCAAGCATTGCGGCGGGTTAATTGCGCAAGGGTCACTATCGGTCAATATCTACGCCCTTCCCTTGCCCATATTCCCGTGGAGCGTTATTGCAGCCTTGAAGAATATAAAGAGCTTGAGATTATTGCCAAAGATCTAGGTTTTAGCCAAGTTCGTAGTGGTCCATTAGTGCGAAGCAGTTATCATGCCGCCTAGAAGAAAATTTTACGGCCACCTCAGGGCCATATTGATGAGATGTGTAGCCATTATCTAAACTTGCCCCATTATTCCAAGTTTGACCAAAACAACGCATTGAAATATTTAAACTTGTATTATTTTCAACGGCATCAAAACCCTTGACCGTAGTGCTGGAATCCGCCTATGGGATGAGTGCATAAAATTCGGCCGTAGCTGCCCAATTAGAATTTGGAGCTGCTACCGCAGGGGGAAGATCCGTTACAGCTTGAAAATATCAAGACCCAATACACCCAACACACATCTAAGCCAATCGAATCAATCACCAAAGCGTCCAAATGCAAGCGAAATAAATGCTTAATCTTTCTAGAATTCGAATTATAACAATTGGCAAACAACGGCCAGGCTGGTGGCAAGAAGCTGCCTCAATGTATTCCAAGCGTCTTCCAGGTCTAGAAATCATTGAGCTGAAAGATACGACTGTTGAAAAAGAAGGAATCGCAATTATGAATTGCCTTAAAAACAACGAAAAGCTATTACTTTTAAGTGAAGAGGGTGCTCAATATAATTCGCGTGAATTCGCCCAAAAGTTAAATAACCTTACGGTTAATCGAATCGCAATCGCAATCGGTGGCGCCGATGGCCATAGCAAAAGCTTGAAGGAGAAAGCAAATTTGATTATTAGTTTATCTACTCTTACTTTTCCCCATGAATTGGCAAGATTAATTTTGCTTGAACAGATTTATAGATCGAGCACAATTTTGCAAGGCGGGCCATACCATCGCGATTAAAAATATAATTAGGCCCTCTAAAAACCCAAACGGCGAGTACTGATGGCATAACCCTCAGCGCAATCAGCCATCATTAACAATCCAGAGCCACCCCACACAATCCGCAAGGGCAAATCGAATAAACCAGCACCCAACTCACGCGATGGGCTAAAACCGAGCTTTCGAAAATAACGTAACAACTTGCGATGTTGCTGTTCATTATCGCGAATTGCCAAGATCTGGGCTCTACGGCATGGGGTTTGCTCTAGCGCCCAGGCAAAAGTAGCAGCCCAAATAAGGTTGCCAACCCCCTGGGTTTGAGTACCTTGCACCCGCATCGTATCTAACTGCAATCCCGAACCAATAGGTATAGACCAACCTTTCAACTCTCCAAGTAGCAGCATGCGATCCCCTTCCCTGCGGGCCACCCCAACCCGCAATGTTTTCAGGCCTCCAAAACCACCAATCTGCAACCGCAACAGCAAACCAAGCTGGGCTCCGTAGCTTTCTAAGGCGGCGAGATCAGGCATTATTTCTTACCAATATGCCTTTCATTGCGGGCTGCTGATAATTGCATTTGTTGTTGACGATCTGAAAACCGCTCACGATCCTTTTCATTAAAATGTTCCAGGCAATGGCAACAACTCACCCCTTTTTCATAGCTGGGCAGGGAGCGATCTGCAGCAGCTAAAGGCATTCCACAAGCAAAGCAAAGGCTATATTCACCAGGGTTAAGTTGATGATTTAAGGCCACCCGCTGATCAAACACAAAACAATCCCCTTGCCAACTGCTTTGCTCGGGTGATACTCGCTCCAGATATTTAAGAATTCCCCCCTCTAAGTGGTGAACATCTGTAAAACCTTCAGCTAACAAATGGGCAGTTGCTTTCTCACAGCGAATACCGCCGGTGCAAAATAAAGCTAGCTTTTCAGCCTTGTGCTGCTCCATTAAGGGCTTTAGATGCCGCTCCACCCAAGCTGGAAAATTGCGGAAATTTTCAAGTTCTGGATTAATTGCACCTGGAAAAGTGCCAATACCAATTTCATAACTATTACGTGTATCAATAACTAACGTGTTGGGTTGGTTAATAAGTTCATCCCACTGCTCAGGCGCCACATATGCGCCCACCTGCTGCTGAGGATTCACTTCAGAGAGACCAATTGTAACGATCTCCTGTTTAATTCGCAATTTAAGGCGATGGAAACATTGACTCACACTCCAACTATATTTAACTTCTAAATCTTTAAATTCTTTTTCTTCTTGCAGTAAACAAATGAATTCTTTTATGCCAACTTCTGGACCGCACAATGTGGCATTTATTCCCTCTGGCGCCAAGAGTAAAGTTCCTTGTAAATGTTCTAGCTCTGCTTTATCAAGCAAGCGCTTGCGCAGGCTCTCTAACTGGTTGAGGGCTGTGAATTTATAAAATGCGGCTACTAGGTAAGTCAAGGATTAATCAAGCAAGGATGAAGGGCTGCACCCCTGCGGCGGCAAGCAGGGCCCGATCGGTTTCCACCTTTGGATTAGAGGTGGTGAGCAAAGTATCACCATAAAAGATAGAATCTGCCCCCGCCAATAAGCAAAGAATCTGAGCTTCTTGGCTTAATTGTTCCCTACCAGCACTCAACCTCACTCGGCTGTAGGGCATCAAAATACGAGCGACTGCCACCATACGCAACAAATCAAGATTTTCATAGGGTTGCTGGTGCTCCAAGGGGGTGCCTTCAACAGCTACCAAGCCGTTTATCGGCACGCTTTCAGGGTGAGGATTAAGGCTTGCTAAAACTTGCAACAACGAGGCACGATCCCTGAATGTTTCGCCCATGCCGATAATACCTCCGCAGCAAAGGTTGATCCCTGCCTGCCGCACTAATTGCAAAGTATCTAAGCGTTCTTGATAGGTGCGGGTGGTTATTATTTCGCCGTAATGTTCAGGGCTGGTATCAAGGTTGTGGTTATAAGAAGTGAGCCCTGCTTCAGCCAACCTATGGGCTTGATCAGCGTTCAACATGCCCGCGGTAACGCAAGCCTCCATCCCAAGCTTTCGCACCCCCTTCACCATTTCAAGCATTGCTTCAAAGGGGGCTCCAGCGCGAATTTCCCGCCAGGCCCAACCCATACAAAATCTTTGCGCCCCTGCTTGTTTTGCTGCTTCTGCCCGCTCAAGAACAGCTGCCACCTGCAGCTCTAGCTCCGGCCGACCACTCACATCACTGCTGTTGTGCATCGATTGAGGGCAATAGGCACAATCTTCTTCGCAACCGCCAGTGCGCACACTTAACAGGGAAGCCAGCTGCACTCGATAGCCTGGATTTGCTTCACGGTGCACCTGCTGGGCTTGCCAAAGCAAATCCACCAACGGCAATGAAAGCAAAGCTTCAATTTCACTCAAGCTCCAGTTGTGGCGTATTTCAACTGTCATGGCTTCACCTCTAATACCCCGCCGAAACGACGTCGCCTGCCTTGATAATCCCGCAAAGCTGCTTCTAAAGCAGCCCCATCAAAATCAGGCCAAAGCACTTCCGTAACGTGAAACTCAGCGTAGGCGAGCTGCCAAAGCAGGAAATTACTTAGGCGATATTCACCACTTGTGCGAATTAGTAAATCGGGATCACGATCTCCTGCTGTATGCAATTCCTGGCCCAGTAAATGTTCATTAATCGCTTCTGGATCCAATTCGCCTCGCTTAACGCGGCGAGCTAGGGCCCTAGCTGCTTGTACTAATTCATCTCTACTGCCGTAGTTAGTGCACACATTGAAGTGAATGCCGCTGTTGTTTTGTGTTTTAGCTGAGGCGGCAGCGATTAGATCCTGCAAGCCTTCTGGCAATGCGGTGAGATCACCTAGAAAGCGAATCCGTACCTGTTCATTTTGTAAAGCTTCCAATTCCTTAGCAAGCACTCGTTCAAACAAGGTCATTAGGAAACTCACCTCTTCCCCAGGCCTAGCCCAATTTTCGGTGGAAAAGGCGTAAGCGGTGAGGGTGCCGATGCCCCAGTTGTTGCAGAGCCTCAGAGTGGTTTTCAAAGCCTCTACCCCCTTGCGATGGCCCATTACCCGCGGCAAACCGCGCTGACAGGCCCAGCGGCCATTGCCATCCATGATCACCGCTACATGAGCTGGCAAGCGGAGGGGATCTAAGCCTTCAGGCAAGAAAGTTTGTTTGTTGGGGCATGGCACCACCACCAGGGGCCGGCTCATTGGGAATTCCTGGGAACAGATTCGGCTAGTTCAGCGCCGGATTTTGATTTTGAAAGCGTACGCGCCTGGCGCCTACGCCGATCACTCGACTGCAGTTGCAATGCCTCTCCCAATAAAGCCCGCAACCTTTCTCTAGTAATAGGGCGTTCAAACTTACCTTGGCAGGCAAGTGAAATTGTGCCTGATTCTTCACTCACCACCACGCATAAACAACGCTCGTGCCTTTCTGTTAAACCCAGGGCAGCCAGATGACGGGTGCCGTGGCGGGTAATGCTTTGGCGGGAAAGGGGCAAGATCACACCTGCTGATGCAATGCGATTGGCCTGAATTAATACCGCACCATCATGTAAAGGGGTTTCAGAAGAAAACAAATTCAGCATTAAATCAACCGAAAGAAAGGCATCGATCTGAATGCCGGGATTAAGAAAATCTTCTGGCCTGAGATCACTGCCAAGATCCAAAACCACCAAACCACCACAACGACGTTTTGAAAGTTGGCCAACCGTGTCCACCAAAATATCTACGGTGCTGGAATCTTGCTTCCCAGATTGACGGCTTCCAAGCAACACATCCAAACGTCCTGTACCGAGCAACTCCATCAGCCGCCGCAATTCCCCTTGCAATAAAATCGCCAAGGCAAGGCCGCATACCAACACCAAAGCTTCCATTAATTTGGAAGTGAGGGGAAGATCACCGAAGCGCTGCAGCAACCAACCCACAGCCACCAGCAATAGATACCCACGCAGCAGCCATAAAGTGCGTGGTTCAGTAACGCGGCCCAGTAAAAGGAATCCGAGGCTGGCAGCGAAAAGTAGGTCGATTATCAACCGCAGCCAGAGCATCTCAACCACCTCTTGTGGATAAATTTCAACTTAGCGATTTCAATCGCTCTGGCAGCACGTCGTAGCGCAGCAACTCGTCTGGCCTTTCGCGTCGCTGCACCAATTCAGCGCGGCCATCAGCCACCAACACCGCTGCAGGCCTTGGAATGCGGTTGTAATTGGAAGCCATCGAAGCGTTGTAGGCACCAGTGGCGAGCACCACCAACACATCGCCAGGCTTACTGGCAGGCAAATCAAGGTTGCGCAACAGCACATCCCCAGATTCACAGTGCTTACCAACCAAAGTAACTTTTTCCACTGCTGGGGCAGCGGCTTGATCAGCCAGGCAGGCCGTGTATTCAGATTGATAGGTAATGGGCCTGGGGTTATCACTCATGCCCCCATCTACCGCCACATATGTACTGAAACCAGCTATTTCTTTCCTGCTTCCAATTTGATAGAGCGTTATCCCGGCGCTCGCCACTAAAGAACGGCCTGGCTCACAAAGCAAGCGTGGCAAATCAAGCTCCCGCTCCTTGCAGGCCCCCGCGATTGCTTCCGCTACCACCTGAACCCAGCAATCGATGCTGGGGGGATCATCGGAGTTCACGTAACGAATACCAAGGCCACCACCCACGTTCAAATCGGTAACGTTATGGCCGAGGGAACGGGCAAGAAGCAGAGCATCAGCCAGAACCGCCGCAAGATCGCGATGGGGGGTTAATTCAAAAATTTGTGAGCCGATGTGGGCGTGCAAACCACGCAAATGGGCCCAGCTGCAGTTGGCTAAGAAACGCAAAACCGTTTCCAGCTGATCGGGATCAAAGCCAAACTTGCTATCTAAATGACCAGTGCGGATGTATTCATGGGTATGGCATTCAATACCAGGGGTAAACCTCAAGAGCAGGGGAACTTTGCTGGAATGACCCTGGCAAAGCTCCTGCAACAACTCAAGATCACGCCAATTATCTACTACTACAGCCACCCCATGCTGCAGAGCTAATTGGATTTCTTCAGCTGATTTGTTGTTGCCATGCAAAACAATCCGCTCAGGTGGCATCCCCCCTTCCAAAGCGGTTAGCAATTCCCCTGCTGAAACTGCATCAAGCCCAAGACCCTCTGATGCAACAAGGGCTGTAATCGCCAAACTGCTATTTGCTTTGGATGCGTAGATAGCTAAAGAAGGGCCTGGGTAGTGGCGTAGCAGAGCCTCTCGATAAGCAGTGCAAGCCTGCCTCAGGGTTAGTTCATCAAGCACATATAAAGGTGTACCAAAACGAGTTGCTAGATCTCTAAGCAAGCAACCACCAACACGCAAACGCCCCTGGGAATCAAGCTCGCTGCTTATTGGTGCAAGATTGCGATTAGGACTTTCCAAATCAATATCCCCATCTGCCCAGGGCAGCGAAGTTTTAGGCAACCCGGGGGAACTTGCCATGCTGATCACGATGCCATCAGAACCATCAATCCATTCTTTCAGCACTTCGGCCCCAACAAAGCTTGATTTGAACGCAATCGATGCTTGTTTTGCTCTTGATCAGCGGGTTTTCGCTGGCTTTTGGACCGCAAACCAATGGCATCAGGAACTGCAATCAAAAAGCAATCTTTGCTTTGGCTATTGGTGCGTTGAGAAACCAAATCAGCTGATTGGCTTGATCTGCGGATGCGTAGTAGCAGATGAGCTTCAGATCAGCATGGTGGCTGTGGATCCAAATAAACAGCATCAGGGGCTTGGGAGCAGCCTGCTGCAGGCGTTGCTCGCATGCGCCAAAAGCATGGGTTGCAAGGAGGCCAGCCTTGAGGTTTCAGCAAAAAACAAGGCCGCGATCGCCCTATATGAGCAAGCGGGCTTCACAACCTGTGGAATCCGTAAGAGCTACTACCGAAATGGCGACAATGCATTGCTTAAGGTGAAACGTTTTTGTGAAGTTTTGACGTAGTGATTACCGGCCAAAATAATCAGTAGCAGCCAATACTTTTTATTGATTTCAGTTAAAACATTCTTCAAACCGCAGTGATCGGATTTCCCCCCACAACAACCCACTAGTTCCTGATAGGTTTGTTGCATTCGAAGGCTCAGCCTCAAACCATGTTCGAGCGGTTCACCGAAAAAGCCATCAAAGTGATCATGTTGGCCCAAGAAGAGGCCCGTCGTTTGGGCCATAACTTTGTGGGAACTGAGCAGATATTGTTAGGTTTGATCGGAGAAGGCACCGGAGTTGCCGCAAAAGTACTCAAGTCGATGGGCGTAAATCTCAAAGATGCCCGAGTGGAAGTTGAAAAAATCATCGGGCGCGGTTCTGGTTTTGTTGCTGTTGAAATACCGTTCACCCCAAGGGCAAAAAGAGTACTTGAGTTATCACTCGAGGAGGCACGTCAGTTAGGTCATAATTACATTGGTACTGAACATTTATTGCTTGGATTAATTAGAGAGGGTGAAGGCGTAGCTGCAAGAGTTCTTGAAAATTTAGGAGTAGATCTTGCAAAGGTGCGTACTCAAGTAATCCGCATGCTTGGCGAAACAGCCGAAGTGAGTGCAGGTGGCGGAAGCAAAGGTTCCACCAAAACACCCACCCTTGATGAATTTGGTAGCAACCTCACCCAATTAGCTGCAGATGGAAAGCTCGATCCGGTGGTGGGTAGACAAAATGAGATTGAACGAGTGATCCAAATACTCGGACGCCGCACTAAGAACAATCCAGTCCTAATTGGTGAACCAGGTGTTGGCAAAACAGCTATTGCGGAAGGCTTAGCTCAACGCATAATCGATGGCGAAATTCCAGATATTCTTGAGGATAAACGGGTACTTACGTTAGATATTGGTTTGCTAGTTGCTGGTACTAAATACAGAGGAGAGTTTGAGGAACGTCTTAAGAAAATAATGGAAGAGATCCGTGGTGCGGGAAATGTAATTTTAGTAATAGATGAAGTACACACTTTAATTGGTGCTGGAGCAGCTGAAGGTGCAATTGATGCTGCAAATATCTTAAAACCTGCTCTCGCTAGGGGGGAACTCCAATGTATTGGTGCAACTACTCTAGATGAATATCGTAAACACATCGAAAGGGATGCCGCATTAGAAAGAAGATTCCAGCCAGTAAATGTTGGTGAACCCTCAGTTGCTGAAACTATTGAAATTTTACAAGGCTTAAGGGAGCGCTATGAAACGCACCACAGGTTAAAGATCTCCGACGAAGCCCTCGTAGCTGCAGCAACCCTTGGTGATCGCTACATCTCCGATCGTTTCATGCCTGATAAGGCAATTGATCTAATTGATGAAGCTGGCAGCCGGGTGCGTTTACTTAATTCCAAATTGCCGCCAGCTGCAAAAGAACTAGACAAACAGTTGAGGGTTGTGCAAAAAGAAAAAGAAGTGGCCGTACGGGAACAGGACTACACCAAAGCTGGTGAATTACGCGATAAGGAGGTGGAATTGCGTGAACAAATGCGTGGTATCACCCAAGCCCGTCGTGATGAATCAACACCAGCTCCTGATGGAGAATCCACTGAATCCGATTCTCCCCAAGTTTCTTCTTTTGAGGGAACGCCAGTTGTAAGTGAAGAAGATATTGCTCAGATTGTTGCCTCATGGACCGGCGTACCGGTACAAAAACTAACTGAGACAGAATCAGTAAAATTATTAAATATGGAGGAGACCCTCCACCAACGCTTGATCGGGCAAGATGAAGCAGTTAAAGCCGTTTCAAAAGCGATTCGCAGGGCCCGAGTTGGTTTAAAGAATCCAAACCGGCCGATTGCAAGTTTTATCTTCTCTGGCCCCACTGGAGTTGGCAAAACTGAACTCACAAAAGCACTAGCTGCATATTTCTTTGGCAGTGAAGAGTCGATGATTCGCTTAGACATGAGTGAATACATGGAGCGCTTTACAGTAAGCAAGCTGATTGGTTCACCTCCTGGCTATGTGGGCTTTAACGAAGGCGGACAGCTCACAGAGGCGGTACGCCGTCGCCCTTATAGCGTTGTATTGTTCGATGAAATCGAAAAAGCTCATCCGGATGTCTTTAATCTTTTGCTTCAATTACTAGAAGACGGCCGCCTCACAGACTCCAAAGGACGAACTGTAGATTTTAAAAATACTTTAATAATAATGACCTCTAACATTGGCTCTAAAGTTATCGAAAAAGGTGGCGGCGGTTTAGGTTTTGAATTTGGTGGCGGAGATGCTCAAGATAATACATACAATCGAATTCGTTCATTGGTTAACGAAGAACTGAAGCAATATTTCCGCCCTGAATTCCTCAATCGACTAGATGAAATAATTGTATTCCGCCAACTCAACCGCGATGAGGTGAAACTAATTGCAGATATAATGCTGCTTGAAGTGTTCAAACGAATGCAAGAAAAAGGTATTAGTTTGTCGGTAACAGAATCATTTAAAGAACGTTTGGTAGAAGAGGGTTACAATCCAAGTTATGGAGCTCGTCCATTGCGTCGGGCAGTGATGCGCTTACTAGAGGATTCTCTGGCAGAGGAATTCCTTTCCGGTCGCCTTACAGAGGGTGATGCAGCCCTAGTTGATGTTAACGAAGAAAAGCAAGTTGTAATAAGACAAACCACTCTGCCCCAAGAGGAATCTGAGCTAGCAAGCGCAAACATCTAGCTTAGGGATGAGTTTAGATTCCATTAATTCCCATAATATCGCCCCTGTGCATTTACTACGGGGGCCTGGGGCTTGGCCTGAAGCACTACCTCTAATAAACGGTTTGTGTGGAAGGCCTTTACTCTTAGGTAGAAGCGCTTCTACAAGGTTAATTCGCAAACAATTAAGTGAGGATTTAAGCAATCAAAACCTTGCCGTTGAGAATGCAGAATTACATTTTGATTGCTGTGATTTAGATCTAGCACTTGTAGAAAAGCAAATTAAATTAAGCAATTGTGACGCGGTAATTGCATGCGGTGGCGGAAAAGTTCTTGATGCTGGCAAACTAATAGCTAATCATCTTGATCTTGTCTGCATCACTGTTCCTACCAGCGCGGCCACCTGCGCAGGCTGGACCGCCTTAGCCAATATTTATTCCGCAGCTGGTGCTTTTCAAGCAGATGTATCACTTAAACGTTGCCCTGATTTACTGATATTTGATCACCAACTCATCCTCACAGCGCCACCTCGCACCTTGGCCAGTGGCATCGCCGATGCAATGGCTAAATGGTACGAAGCATCAGTAAGCAGCGGCCAAAGCAGTGATGGCTTGGTGCAACAAGCTGTGCAACAAGCAAGGGTATTACGCGATCAATTGCTTTTAGAAGGGGTTGAAGCATTACAAGATCCTGGCTCTGCTCCTTGGTGCCGAGTGGCGGAAGCAAGTGGCCTCACCGCTGGTTTAATCGGGGGCCTCGGTGGCGCCCGTTGCCGCACTGTTGCAGCCCATGCCATCCACAATGGGCTAACCCAGCTAGCTGAATGCCACGGCTCCATGCATGGCGAAAAAGTTGCTTTTGGGGTGCTCGTGCAACTGCGTTTAGAAGAGCAGATTGGTGGCAGCGGTTTAGCTGCTCAAGCGCGCAGACAGCTTCTGCCTTTCTTTAAAAAATTGGGCCTGCCAGTAAATCTGCAAGAATTAGGGCTTGGTAAAGCCAGCCTTGAGCAATTGCATCAGATATGCAAATTTGCCTGCAAGCCGGGTTCTGATTTGCATCATTTGCCTTTTCCTGTTGGCGCCGATGATTTGTTGGCAGCTTTAGTTAGCAGCAGCCAAGGATGCCTAACCCGCTAAGCGCTGCTGCCCAGCAGCTGATTGATCCACAAGCCAGGGCCCTAGCTGCAAATGTGCGCTGGTTGCAGCTAAATCTCGGGGGCGCTTTAGCAAATTTGAATTGGCCAGTAGCGGTGTTAGGGGAAGGTCCGCCTTTATTAATGTTGCATGGATTTGATAGTTCTTTTTTAGAGTTTCGCCGTATTGCTCCTCTTTTAGCCTGTAACTATCAACTTTGGATTCCTGATCTTTGCGGATTTGGCTTTTGTCCGCGCCCAATCGCGGCCGCTTACGGGCCCCAGCTGGTGATCGAGCACTTGATAGCACTTATGGCTGTAATTAATGCAGAAAATCCTTCTGCATCCCTCGGCTTAATCGGTGCCTCGATGGGCGGAGCTGTTGCAATTGTTTTAGCGAGAGCATTGGAGCAGGTAAACCCCAAAAAACTGCAGCAAATATTGTTGCTGGCGCCAGCTGGATTAACCGGAAAAGCAATGCCATTGCCCCCGTTACTAGACAAACTTGGTGTTGCTTTCCTCGGCTTAGCAGCAGTGCGCAAAGGGCTGTGCCGCCAAGCATTTGCTGATCCCAAATCAAGCGTAGGGGCAGCCGAAGAGGAAATTGCCAGCCTGCATTTACAAAGCCCAGGCTGGGCCCATGCCCTTGCTTGCTTTGCCCGGAGTGGTGGTTTTGCTGGAGTTGGTGCTCCACTACCAACTGCCCCTTTAACAGTTCTGTGGGGCGCAAATGATCGCATTTTGAGGCCGCCATTGCGGCTTGCAGCAGCAGCGCTGCTTGGGGATTGCTGCACAGAATTGCAAAATTGCGGACACCTACCCCACCTCGATCAACCCGGAAAAGTGGTAACCCATTGGCTAAATTCTCAACCTAAAACGCCCGCATGAGCGGACCCCTTTTGAATTTGATCAGCCAAGGTGTGCGCCTTTGGTTATCTAGCGTTTGCGATGAATTACAACATCTAAACCTGCAATTAGAGGGTTCTGCTTTAGCCATGCTTGGGGGCAACCTTGAAGGGGCAAAACTAGAAGCAAAAGGGGTGGTATTTGAATCTTTAGCCATCGCAACGGTTGAGCTTCAAAGTGAACCTATTAGTTTTGATTTAACACAATTACTAAAAGGAAAAGATCTAAAGCTAAATAAGCGTTTTCGCATTCATGGCAAGGTGGAATTTAGCGGTGAAGGCCTTTGCAAATCCCTTGCTAATCCCCATTGGCTAAGTTTCAGCAACAACCTAGCAATAATTTTATTTGGTAATTCAAAATTAAAAAGCTACGAAATCAGTGAAAATAAACTCACCTTATATAGCGTCCAGGGCGAATTCATTAATTGCGGTTTAGAAATTAGAGATGGTGAACTCTGGCTAACGCCAATAACTGCAGCAAAAAGTAACGCGATTCAGGTGCCTCTCGATTCCGCAATTAGGCTTGAAAAGCTATCAATTAATGAGCAACACTTAACCTTATCTGGCAGCTCAATTGTTAGCGTGAAATCGGCTGAATTAAAGTAACAAAATAGAAAACAACCGCCGGCGTAAATAAATAACTATCAACACGATCTAATATTCCTCCATGGCCTGGAATCAATGCGCCGGAATCTTTTACGCCCGCATCCCGTTTCATCATCGATTCGGTTAAATCACCCACCAAAGCGAAAAGGGCCACCAAGGCGCCCAATACCGCCCCTAAAGCCCAGCCCCAATTCCATCCGAGCAGCACCCCGCCGATAGCGCCGCAAACAACACAGGCGAGCAAACCCGCCAGGGCACCTTCAACAGTTTTCTTTGGAGATATCTCAGAAAGCATCGTGCGGCCGTAGCGGCTACCCCAGAGGTATGAACCACAATCTGCCGCCCAGATCAATACAAAAGCCAAAAGGGTGATCGCCAATCCATCAGGAGCTGCCCTTAAGCGCACCCAATGGCTTGGCAAAAAGCCAAGATAAAAAAGACCAAAAATCGAAGCCGCGATATCGGAAATACTGCCGGTTACTGGTTGCAGCAACAACCAACCACAAATAACCGTACCCGCCAACGGCAACACAGCTGCCGTAAGGGGGCTGGCTTGAAATAACTGGGTGGTAATCAGCAAAAGTTGGCACACCACCAATGTGGTTTTTGTTGCTGGCCTAATTCCTTTAAATTGAGCTAATCGGAAAAATTCCAAAAGAGCAAGATGAACAATTACCCCAAGGCTGAGGGTGAACCACCATCCACCGAGCCAAATAATAATTAAGGCGAAAATTGCCGCCGCCAATCCGCTCAACCATCTATTCATATTTTCATCCCAGGCAATTTCATATCCTGCTGCCAAGCAAGCTCATTGATGGCGCTCCGCTGCGATTAAAAAGAGGGGTTCTGCTGCCCCCAATCGGGTTTGATCGCCCCGGCGTTGCATGCGGTGCACCGTTGCTTGCACCACCTGAAGATCTGTGGCTGCAAGCTGGCCAAGATGGTCGGTGGCATCAACTAATCCCTCCAAACTTGAGGTACTTATCACTAGCCTCCCCCTTAAAGCTAGGCAATCCCACACCGCCCTAAGCACATCTCCAAGAGGGCGACCCACCTCCAGCAGCACTCGATCTGGATTAGGGGCAAGCCTATGGAGATCACCCGGTGCTTGCCCCTGTAACACCTCCAGATTCTTGATCCCAAAACGGGCCCGGTTGCGCTCAAGCAACTCCACAGCCTCCGGATCGCGTTCTAACGCTTGCACCCTGCCCATGGGTAACAAACGGGCAATTTCAAGGGCAAGAGCGCCGGTTCCGCCCCCCACATCCCAAACCACTGAATCGGGCCGTGGCCGCAAATGGGCCAGCAGCATCACCCGTTGTTCCATGGGCGTGGGGCTAAAGCCAGGGGCAGCCTCAAAGGCTCCATCTGGTATCCCAGGGGTAACAAAATCCCATTGATAGGGGGCCTGGACCGACACCTAAATCAAGCCAGAACTTCAACCGTATCAGCGATCTGCCCCCCCCATAGCAACTGCTGTTGTTGCAACCACTGAATGCGGGCTGCATCAAGTTGTTCCCCTGGCAGTAATAAAGCGATACCAGGGGGATACGGACAGATGGTTTCAGCTGCAATCCGCCCTGCCGCCTCAGCTAAAGGCAGTGTTATTGAAGGCAGGCGCCATGCCTCGGCAAGGGGCACTTGTAATCCAGCCAAGCGAGGAAATGGCGGGGGATCAAGCGGTGGCAAAGATGGCACTTTTTGCTGGCAATATTTCAAACGCTCTAATTCGCGGCAGAGGCGCCGGCGCTGTGGCGCGATGGGAGCCAAACCAAGGCAAAAAGTGAGTGTTAATGCTTCCGGGCATTCCGCTACAACCCCCCTTTGCATTAAATAGTCGTCTGCGGCACTGCCGCTAAGGCCCCACTGGGCGCAATGCAATACAAAGCGCAAGGGGTCTTGGTTTTGCACCAGGGGGATACCTTTTTTTGTTAACGCAGCCCTAAGGCTTAAGGCTTGGTTTAGGCAGCGTTGCAAGTGGCGCTCACCAGCAACAGCTGAGTATCGAGCCACCGCTTGTTCTGTTGAAAGCAGCAACAAAGCACTGGGGCTACTGCTTTGAAACCAGAGCAGGGCCCGCTCCAATTGCTGGCTTTGCAACCTTTCACCTTGTAGATGAAGCAAAGCGGTTTGCCCCAAACTGCCGAGGGTTTTGTGGATCGATTGCACCACCAGATCAGCGCCAGCTGCAAGAGCCCCCCGGGGCAGGCTGGCCGCGAAATTAAAATGGGCGCCATGGGCTTCATCTACAAGCACTGGCAGCCCAACGCCATGGGCGATCGCCACCAAAGAATCCAGCTCGGCAACCAAGCCCTGATAAGTGGGGGATACAAGCACCAGCAAAGCAACAGAACCGGCCTTTTCAAGGAGTTGTTCCAGCCACTGCACCGGCAAGGGTTGGGCTAAGCCAGTGGCTTGATCAAAAGGCACATCATAAAAAAGTGGTTCCAAATTGCCAAGCAAACAGCCATGCAACAAGCTGCGGTGATGGTTGCGGGGCAATAAAACCCGTGACCCCGGTGCGGCTGCCCCCAACAAAGCTGCCTGCAATAAACCACTGGCGCCATTAACGCCATACCAGCTCTGGCTTGCGCCAAAAGAAGCGGCCAGCTGTTGCTGGGAAGCAGCTACCGCCCCCTCCCGTAGCAACGGCCCACCAAGCTCTGGCAGTTCAGGTAAATCAAGCTGCCAGGGCAACTGTTGCTGCACGCCACTACCAAGCCAAGCCCTGCCGCGGCCATGGGCTGGTAGATGCAAAAAAACCCCCTTGCGGCGAGCTTCTCGCCTAAGCGCAACTTCTAAGGGCCAGGGCTTATGGGCAGCGGCTAATGGATTCCACACCAGATCAGTGATTCAGTTTCTAGAGTTTGTTTAGTTATGAGTTCAGCCATCTATAAGCGCCCTGCTGTTCCCCTTCATCAACTGCTGGGACGCCTGCTGGTGGTGCTATGGCAACTGGGCCGATTAAGCCTCACTCTTTTAAGCCAAGGTAGTAGCAAGGATCCGCAGGTGCAGAAGCGCCTCGGCATCTTATTACTTAAGACACTTACTAACCTAGGGCCTTGTTTCATTAAATTAGGGCAGGCATTATCCACTCGTCCAGATTTAGTTAATCGCGACTGGTTAGAACAATTAACACGATTGCAAGATGATCTTCCCTCCTTTGATCACGATATAGCTCTTGCAACTATCGAGCATCAGTTAGGTGCTCCAGCGAGCAATTTATTTGCTATTTTTCCAGGTAAGCCAATTGCAGCAGCAAGCCTTGGCCAGGTTTATAAAGCGCAGATGCACGATGGGCGCTGGGTAGCCGTAAAGGTGCAAAGGCCAAAGCTGCATGCAAAGTTAGTGCTTGACCTAGCTGTAATTAGATTGTTGGCTCAATTTACAGGCCCCTTTCTACCCCTGAATTTAGGTGATGATTTAACAGCAATTGTTGATGAATTCGGTAATACATTGTTTAGAGAAATAGATTATGAATTAGAGGCTGACAATGCAGAACGTTTTGCTGCATTATTTGATGATGATCCAAGTATAGTTATACCTGGAGTTGAACGAATGTTAAGTAGCCAAAAGGTGCTTACCACCACCTGGCTCGATGGGGTTAAGTTACAGGAAAGGTCGGTGCTTGAAGAAAATCAATTGGATCCCACAACCCTTGTTAGAGCTGGGGTCATTGCAGGGTTGCGGCAACTTTTAGAGTTTGGTTATTTCCATGCAGATCCTCATCCAGGCAATTTATTCGCGCTACCTGGCGGCAGGGATGGCAATGGCCGCTTGGGATATGTTGATTTTGGCATGATGGATATGCTTAGTAATGATGATCGCTTAACCCTTACCGATGCGGTTGTTCATTTAATTAATCGTGATTTTTTATCCCTTGGCCATGATTTTGTGCGGCTGGGATTTTTGCAACCAAATACTGATTTAAGCCCAATTCTGCCTGCATTAGAAGAGGTGTTAGGCGGACAGCTTGGCGAATCGGTTGGCAGCTTTAATTTCAAAACGATCACCGATCGCTTTTCAGAGCTGATGTTTGATTATCCTTTTAGGGTGCCAGCGCGGTTTGCCTTAATAATTCGAGCAGTGGTGAGTCAGGAAGGTTTAGCTTTAAGATTAGATCCAGATTTCAGCATTATTAGGGTTGCATATCCCTACGTTGCAAAACGTTTACTCGCTGCCGATACTGAAGAATTAAGGCGAAAATTGCTTGATATTTTATTTGACAGTGAAGGAAAATTACAACTTCAAAGATTAGAAAACTTGCTTGATGTTGTGGGTCAAGACGGCAGCCCCACCGATTTGTTACCTGTGGCGGGTGCTGGATTGCGATTAATTCTTGGCCCCCAGGGCCATGATCTGCGCCAGAGGCTTCTGCTCACTCTTGTGCGGGACGGACGCCTCAACACAGATGATCTAAGTAATTTGGCAAAACTGTTGCGGCGCCGTTTTGGTCCTAAACGGCTTGCCAGCGACCTACTGGCCAAGTTGAGCTCCTAGCCTGTAGCACCCTCAAGCGGCCATTGGACTACGACAGCATTGAATTTGATCTTCCTTACGCGGTAATCCAACAGCCGCCTTTCCTGCTCAGTGGTTTTGGCCTAGCAATTGGCGTGCTTTGTGGCCTCACTTTTGCAAAACTGATCCAAAATCGCCTAGAGGCCTGGAAGCAAGATCGCTTACCCCTGCTGCCCCTTGGCAATGCAGAAACCTCCATAGCTTTTGCTGGAACTCTGATTGGAATCACCCTGTTTATCGGAGGTGCCTTGCAGGTGTTTGGCTTTGCGGCAGGGGCGGCAATGCTGGTATCAATGCTGCTTGCTCTCCTTACCGGCGGTGGCCTCTGGGTGCAGCTAGAGCGCTTGATGAAGCAGGTGGAAGCGGGTAGTTTTAAAGCGGTGGATTTCGATAACTTCGATCAGTTTTTCTGAACTGGCTAGTAAATGAGACGAGTTTGATTAAGGTTTGAAATATCACGCGATTTCTTTGTGGCGGTTAGCTCCCCCAGCCAAACCAATCCAGCCCGATTGCTTGTGGTGGAAGACGACGAAACAATTCGCGAAACCATTACTGAAGCCCTGATTAATGAAGGGTTTGTGGTGGATGCAGTAGCCACTGGCAATGGAGCCCTTGAACGTTTTAAGGGCAGCCCGGATCAGCTGCCCTTCGATTTAGTGCTACTCGATTTAATGCTGCCTGGAGTTAGCGGCCTAGATGTGTGCCGCTATGTGCGTCGCCGGGGCTTCTCAACACCGATTTTGGTTGTAAGCGCCCGCGATTCCGAAACAGACAAGGTGGTGGGGCTTGAGGTGGGGGCGGATGACTACTTAATTAAACCGTTTGGCTTGCGGGAATTGGTAGCCCGTTGCCGCTCTTTGCTTCGTCGCAGCGGCAGCAACGGCGACAGTGGAGAAAAGCAAGTATTGAGCCATGAAGATATCACCCTCTATCCGGAGGAATGTCGTGTTACCCGCGGCGGCAAAGAGCTAAATCTTTCCCCCAAGGAGTATCGCCTGCTTGAAATGTTTATGCAAAATCCCAAACGGGTTTGGAGCCGCGAGAAATTATTAGAGCGAGTTTGGGGCATTGATTTTATGGGTGATAGTAAAACTGTAGACGTACATATTCGCTGGCTAAGAGAGAAATTAGAAACCAATCCAAGCGCACCTGAATTTATACTTACTGTACGCGGTTTTGGTTATCGCTTCGGATGATATTTGGTTTGAAAAAGTTGTGGCGTAGGCCCAATTGCTTGGATGCAGAACAATTACTCAGCTGGCTTGAGGATTCACCTCAAGGGCTGTTGGTATTGGATCCATGGAACCGTTTGCAACACATAAATAGTAGAGCAAGGCGCCTCTTAAATGTACCCAACTCATCGCTACTATCAAATCGCTACCTTCTAGAAGTAGTGCGCTGCCATCAATTAGATGCTGCGGTGGCTGAAGCACGCCGCAGCAACAGCAGCCAAAGAGTTAGCTGGAATGCCACCGCCGTGAGCGCCACTCCACTCGAACCAGAAAACATCAGTTCTGAGCCCTTGGAGGCCCTCGCAATCCCAGGCGCAGGGGGCTGGATTGGTGTTTTTGTGCAAAGTTGCCAGTCTTTGCAATCCCAGCAACAACAGCAGGAGCGCTGGATTAGCGATGTAGCCCACGAATTGCGCACCCCACTCACCGCCCTATCGCTTGTAACCGAATCCCTTGCCCAAAACCCCAGCAAGAAGCATGTGGTTCAGATTGAGCGATTACAGCGAGAACTAGATCGTTTGCAACGCTTAGTTTCAGATCTGCTGGAATTAAACAAACTTGACAATCCGTCTCTAAATAACACTGAAAGCAGCATAAAGATAGTAAATATTCGTGATTTAGTTAGCAAAGTGTGGCAAACAATTACTCCATTAGCAGAGCAACACCAGATTGATCTTGTGCTCGAAAGCAGTAATGCCCACCCCGTAATGGGTAATGAAACTTTATTACACAGAGCCCTATTAAATCTGCTTGAAAATGCCTTGCGTTTCAGCCCAGATAAAACCGAAATCAAAGTTAAACTTCAACTCGAAGGCCGTTGGCAGCGCATAGAAATAAGCGACCAAGGCAATGGTTTTAGCCCGGAGGATTTGCAACATATGTTTGAACGATTTTATAGAGGCGATCCCTCCCGAGCCCGTGCCCAAAGGGTGGGCAGCGGCCTTGGTTTAGCAATAGTGCAACAGATCGCGATAGCCCATGGAGGCCATATCCGCGCCCGCAACAACAGCGGGGGTAGTGCATTGTTGGTTTTATCGTTGCCCGTGAGCCCATGAGCCGTTTACGGTTGCAAAAATTGCTTTCTGCCGCTGGGGTGTGCTCCAGGCGCCGGGCTGAGGAGCTAATGCTTCAAGGCCGCATTTTGGTAAATGGGGTGCGGGCAAAACCAGGCGACCAAGCCGATCCAGCAATTGATCGCATTGAAATAAATGGCAAGCCACTGCCTGCCAAGGCTTCCTGCTGCACCTTGCTGCTGCACAAACCAAGAGGAGTGCACAGCACCTGCCACGACCCAATGGGCAGACCCACGGTTTTAGATCTGCTGCCGCCGGATCTAGCGAGGGGGCAAGGGCTCCACCCAGTGGGGCGCTTAGATGCCTTTAGCCATGGGGCTCTGCTGCTTAGCAACGATGGTGAGATCACCCTCAGCCTCACCCACCCCCGTTTCAATCATCCCAAGCGCTATTTGGTGTGGGTAGAGGGGAACCCCAGCCCTCAGGTATTGGAGCGCTGGAGCAAAGGGGTGCCCCTTGATGGGATCGCTAGCCGTGCGGTATTTGTGGCTTTAAAGGAACATGGCAAGCGGCGCAGCTTGGTGGAAATTGAAATGAAGGAGGGGCGTCATCGTCAAATTCGCCGCACCGCGGAATTATTGGGCCATCCGGTTTTAGATCTGCAGCGTTTATCAGTGGGGCCTGTGCAATTAGGCGATCTGGAGCCTGGCGCCTGGCGATGGTTAAGTGAAAGCGAAACCACTGCCCTTGCCAAATTATTAAATCCCCCTGAACCCGATTACGAACAATCAGCAAAGCCAAAGCGTTTCCGTGGCCAAAGTTAAAAGCAACCAAAAGGTTTCCGTAAAGCAGCAACAGCAGGAAGCTGCATTGCGTTTTTTTGGCCTGCGCTTGCAGCGGGAAAGAGAACAGCAAAACCTCAGCATGCGCCAGCTAGCCATTGATACGCGCGTTAGCACCGCTGTGCTGGAAGCCCTAGAAAAAGGCTGGATTCAACGGCTGCCGGAAGCTGCTTTTCTTGGCACGATCCTGAAGAAACTGGCGGAACGCTTAGGGCTTCCAAAAACAGAAGTTGCAGAAGTAATCAAGACAGCTTTACCCCCAATCCACAAAAGCTCAGTGGGCGGAGATGATGCCTTAACTGGTTTCACCCTTGGCTCGATCGAACTATTTAGTACCTGGCAAGGCACTATTGCCTATGGAACATTGCTAATCGCGCTCATCTACGGCCTAAACCTTCAACAACAACAATTAATTAGATCCGGCAGTTTCAGCCCTGCACCGATTGCACCGCAACAAGGCCTACAAAGAGAAGCCCAACCGCTCACTAAATTGCTGCAGCTTTACCCAGAACTAAGACCTCTGCCATAAAGCTTGCCTAGTTTTTGCAGCCCCTCCAGATGGCCCCTCAAATTGGCAATTGGTTGATCCAATCGCCAATTCCAATTTCCGCTTGCAGTGCCTGGAGTATTGAAACGGGCCTGATCATCAAGGCTCATCAGATCCTGCAGCGGCACCACTGCTAAATCTGCTGTGGATGCAAGCGCTAACCGCAACAATTCCCAACTAGGGGATTCCACCGGATGACCCAAAAGATTTTGCAGTTGCTGTTTCACTGCATCTGATTGTTGCTGCCACCAGCCCCTTGCTGTGGCGTTGTCGTGGGTGCCGGTATAAACAACCCAACTACCAGTGCCAAAGTTCTGAGGTAGGTAGGCATTAGTTGGATCAGCTTCAAATGCGAATTGCAACACCTTCATGCCAGGAAGATCAAAACTTTCCCTTAGAGCGTCTACATCAGGGGTAATTACACCAAGATCCTCAGCCACGAGCGGCAAGGGGCCGGCGCAACGTCGGCTGAGCTTTTTCAGGATTGCTTGCCCAGGTGAAGGCAGCCATTCGCCAGCTTCAGCGGTGCTATCTGCACCAGCCACACTCCAAAAACCGGCAAAGGCGCGGAAGTGATCAAGCCGTAGCAAATCAAATAACTCCAGCTGCCTTTCAAGCCGCCGCAACCACCAACGGTAGCCGTTTAAACGATGACGGTTCCAGCGATATACAGGCGTAGACCAAAGCTGACCGGTAGCTGAAAAATAGTCTGGCGGTACACCACTTTGTTGAGCAAGGCTGCCATCGGGATTAAGGCTAAATAAGCCCGGCTTACTCCACACATCAGCGCTGTCATGAGCGCCATAAAAAGGTAGATCACCTAGTAATTGCACGCCGCGCTTTTGGCTGTGGGCGCGCAATGCCTGCCATTGCTGCTGCAGCTGCCACTGCTGAAGGGCCTCTTGCTGCAGCAGTGGCGCCTCCTGTTCGTCTAGTTGCTGAATTACAGCTTTATGGCGAGCGGCATAAGCCTTAGGCCACTGCCACCAGGGGGCCCCTTCAAAACGGCGGCGCAGCACCATGAAGCGGCAATGATCTTTTAACCAAAACTGCTGCTGCTTGCACCAGCCGCTGAAGCTTTGATCGAGAGCTGATTGGGGCTCCAGCAGATCGGGATCTAAAAATTGCGGATTAAGAGCAAAACCGCTAGGGGAGCTATAAGGGGATCCAGTGTTATCTGTTGGGGCAAGCGGTAAAACCTGCCACACCTTCACTTGATGATCTGCAAGAAGATCGATCCACTCAAGGGCCGCTTGGCCAAAGCAACCGCTAGATCCAGGGCCAGGCAAACTGGAAACATGCATCAATACACCGAATTGACGCCGCCCCCCCAGAAGCTCTAAGAGATTGCTCATAACTGAGGTAGGCGGTAGCGATTCACAATCTTTCGAGCAAAAGGGGGCAGATGGCTTTCCACCATGTGTGGATGATGGCGCTTTAACCACAGCGCATTTCTTGTGAAGTGGGAGTCAATAGAGAAACGCGCATACTCCAGGCCTTTAGGCCCCACTCTTTGCACAACAAAACCAACTAGTTCCGCCAGCCAACCGGGCAGTTTTAGGGCTTTGTCGTATGCCTCTATGCCCTGCTGCACCGCTTGCCTGCGGTTACCTGCACTCATCACAGGTTGGGTTTGTAATTCCTTCTCAACAAGATCCAAAAGCTGCTGGCCACGGTTGTTGCGCACCACTAACCATTGCCAGCGAAATGGCGCTCCCATGTAGCCCACCACTAAATCAGCAGAGGCATTTACGTAGTCAAAACAGCTAAGGCAACTGGGGGCAAACACCTCCTTAAGTTTTGGTGTGTCGAGGCCAAAAAAAGGCACAGTTTCTTTACTGCCATCGCTGTGGCGAAAGTGAATTCGAAAATCCTGCATAAATTCGTAGTGCACCACTGTGTCTGGGGAGCGACTACTGGAATTCAAAAAGGTTTGCAAACCAGCCCTGCTCACGTTGTCTACGCAAGGCAAACCCAACACATAGAGCTCTTCTAGGCCAAGACTGCTTTGCACCGCCCTTAGCGCCTGGGTTTGACAGCCCACACCCACCACCAGCAAGCGACGGATGCCACTGCCAGGTAGTTGTTCCAGCACCGAAAGGTTATTGGAAAGAGTTGGTTTATTTACCCGTGCTGCGCGCACCTCAGCAACGCTGCGGGCAAGCACCGGCACCGGCGTAAAACGATCATCTGGGCTTTGCTGCACGCAGATAACCGCATCAACGAGCCCCTGCTCTAGGGCTCGTTCACCGATGCTGCTAACGATGCCAGTCCACTGTGCCCCCTCCAGGCCAGGTTCAAGCCTGCCGCACAACATGCGCTGGAAAACTCCGAAATAAAGCTCATCCTCGTTATCAAGCTTGCGGCTGCGGCCATGGGCTTGGCTTTCCAGCTGATCAAATTGTTGATGTATGAAGGCGCAGGCCTGGCGCACATATGCCACCCAACGGGTATCGCAAAGGCCGCAATCACTGCAAAGCTGCTTGGCTGGCCTAACCGTGCCACGGGCCATTGGGCGGGCCCTTTCGTGGGGAGCAAATGTCAATGCACACGAACTCGCGCTCAGGCCCCAAACTATCGGGCATGGTTACCGTTTCGCCGCCTTCAAACAAACAACCTTGGCAGCAACTGCGGCGGCACAGCCAGGCGCTATGGCGGCTTGGAGTTTTAATTGCTGGGATCGGCCTGGGTTCAGTTCTGGGGGGGCAACTAATTCCTCTGAAGGCACCGAAGCCAATCGAGGATTTACAGCCGGCTATCAGCCGCCTTGCCGATCCGCCCGGCCGGTCCCAAACCCTGCTGCTACTTGGCCTTGATAGCGAAAAGATCAACGCCAAAAACCAAGCCGTAGCCCAGGTGCAGCTGTTCCTTATGGCGCGAGTGCATCCAGCAGGGGGCCTAGAGCTGCTGCAGATCCCAAGCGAATTAGCGGTGCTACTGCCGGGCCAGCAAAAATTACAACCGCTAACGGATCTCTATCGCCAGGGGGGTGTTGCCTTAATTGCAGACGTGGTGGCTCAATTGCTGGCCAATGGCGGTGACCCCGTGCTGCCAGATCGCTACCTACTGCTGCCAAGGGGTGCCATGCAGGAAGCAATTAATGGCATCGGCGGGCTGCCCTTCAATATTGAAACCGCCATGAGATATCAAGATAAAAAAAGCAAATTAAAAATTGAATTAGAGGCTGGTCAGCAATGGCTAAGGGGCGCTCAGCTAGATCAACTATTGCGCTTTCAAGGCCCTGATCAAGGAGATAGCGGCAGGCGCCAACGCCAACAGCAACTTGTGCTGCCGCTGGCAGAACGCCTGGCTGATCCCAATGTTGCGCCAAAACTCCCCGCTTTATTACTAGGTCTTCGCTCAAAGTTCGATACAAATCTGGGCCATGGGGAAATGCTCAGCCTGCTGGCCGCAGGGCTAAAAAATCCTGATTTAATCAGCCTCAGCCGGCTACCGCTTAGCAGCACATCTGGGCCTCGCCGCCTTGATCAACAACGGGCCACCCCCCTGCTCGAGCTTTGGCATCAAGGCCAAAGCCCAACTTCAGAAAATTCCTTAATAAACCTTGAAGGCGCAGAAGGAGAAAGCACCACAAAGGCCCTCGAGCTGCTTCAAGGGGCAGGTTTAATCGCGCAGCTGAGTAGCAACAGCGCAGAACAGCAACGGCAACGGCAACGCACATTGATCCTGCACGGCCGCAATCCAAAGCAGGCCCTGGCAGTGCGAAAAGTGCTCGGGGTTGGGGAACTGCAACGGGGGCCTTTGAGCCCTGGCGCAGAGGTTGAAGTGTTGCTTGGCAAAGATTGGCTCGTTAAAAAGCCCTAAGCCAAATCGAGCTGCCGCAGCCTTTGCTTCATCAGAATTGCCAATGGGGCTGTAAGAGCAAGCGCCTGGCGATCACCTGGCTGCCAATTACCTAACCAAGCCAAATTCTCTTGCCGCCGCTGTTGAGGCTCCCAATCCCCCCCCACCTGCAATAAACCCACAAGAGGTACTCCCGCCTGTTTCAGCAACGCCTGATGCAGTGCCGCCTCGCCATGCAGACGCGGCCCGCCAGGTAAAACCAAAAGTGTTGGCAGCCGATGGGCGGCAAGGGGTTCAACCCAATCCACCAATTCCTGATCATCTGGCAGCACCCAGAGGCGCTCTTCCCCAAACTGCAATTGAGGGTTTGCAGCGGAATTATTCAACCAGCGCAGAGGGCCCCAACCCATGGAGCCACAGGCCCAAGCGAAGGGGGCAACCACGGCACTGGCGTGGGGAGCGCAAATTAACAAAACATCCATTTGAGGCGGGATAGGGGGCTCGCTTCTACGATCGGGGCTAATCATCACAATCACAGCCCAAGCGCCGTGACGAGATTTTTGGCCACCGAACGCAGTATCACCAGCCTCCATCCTGGCGACGGCAATCGTTTGCGGTTGTTTAGCGGCAGCGCAAATCCAGCACTTGCCAATGAAATTGCTGCTTATTTAGGTATCCCAGACGGACCTCGGGTAAGCAAAAGCTTTGCTGATGGTGAGATTTACATCCAAATCCAGGAATCGATCCGCGGCTGCGATGTGTTCCTGGTGCAACCCACCTGTGCGCCGGTAAACGACCACTTGATGGAACTGCTGATCATGGTGGATGCCTGCCGTAGAGCGTCGGCGCGTCAAATCACAGCAGTAGTTCCCTACTACGGCTACGCAAGGGCAGATCGCAAAACAGCGGGTAGGGAATCGATTGCTGCAAAGTTGGTAGCAAATTTATTGCTTGCCTCTGGGGTTAATCGGGTGCTGGCGATGGATCTGCACTCAGCCCAAATACAAGGTTATTTTGATATTCCCTGCGATCACATCTACGGGGCACCGGTACTGGTGGATTACCTAGCCACCCGCGATCTTGGTGAGGTGGTGGTGGTATCACCCGATGTGGGTGGAGTTGCAAGAGCGCGAGCTTTTGCAAAGCGGATGGATGATGCTCCTCTAGCGATTATTGATAAACGCCGTTCTGCTCACAACGTGGCTGAAAGCCTCACAGTTATTGGTGATGTGAAAGGTAAAACGGCAGTTTTAGTAGACGACATGATCGATACCGGCGGCACGATTTCAAAAGGGGCGCAACTACTGCGGCAGAGGGGCGCTGAACGGGTAATTGCCTGCGCCACCCATGCGGTGTTTTCACCGCCAGCTATTGAGAGGCTTGCTGAACCAGGCTTATTTGAAGAGGTGTTGGTTACAAATAGCATTCCTATACCGGCAGATCAACACTTCCCACAACTGCAGGTTCTTTCTGTAGCAAATATGCTCGGTGAAGCGATTTGGCGCATCCATGAAGAGAGTTCGGTGAGTTCAATGTTTCGCTAAAAAAGATGAACTTAATCGCAAAACTATTCTCAAAAATACATATTCCAAAGCGATCCAGCCTGCTTTTACCTCTGTTCATTGGAGCTAATGCTCATTTTATAAATCCCGCCATAGCAAATTCAAACCGAGTTGGGGTATGGCTTACTAATACTCCAAGCCCGCTCTATTACGAAGCAACTCGTATTGATCGGGCCGTGAATGAGTTAGCTGATGCAGGATTTAATACTCTTTACCCAAATGTATGGAGCCGTGGCACCACCTTTCATCGCTCAAAATGGGCACCTATGGAGCCTGCCCTAGCAATGCGTTCACCTGATTTAGACCCGATCTGCCGAATGACGGCCGTAGCCCATAAAAGAGGATTACAAGTTATTCCTTGGTATGAATATGGCTTAATGGAACCGGGTGATGCAGCGGTTGTTAAACAAAATCCCGATTGGATCTTAAAGAAGATAGATGGTTCCCCTTACTACGCAATGCACGGAGCAAATTTAAAAACATCCCCTCTAAAAGATTTAAGGGTGTGGTTAAATCCAGCCCACCCTGGAGTACGAGAGCGATTTATTGGTTTAATCACTGAAATCGTAGAGCGATGCAAAGTTGATGGGATTCAGCTGGATGATCATTTTGCCTGGCCTGTAGATTTAGGTTATGACGCTTACACAGCAGCACTATATAAACAAGAAACAGGCCTTGAACCTCCAGCCGATTACACAAATCGCGCCTGGATGACCTGGCGTCGTCAAAAATTAACCGGGCTATTGGTGGAATTGCGCCAAGCCCTCCAACGCAGTAATGGCAATGGCAGGATCAGTTTATCGCCAGGTCCATTTCGCTTTTCTTACAACAAGTGGTTGCAGGATTGGGAGATCTGGTCTGTGAGGCGGTTAGTGGATGAATTGGTAGTTCAAAATTATGCATATTCAGTGCGCGGATTTGAACAAGATCTCAATCAACCAGCCCTCGATCGTGCCCGCAGCTGGGGTATCCCAATTAATATTGGCGTGCTCGCTGGTTTTGGTGGGCGCAGCACAGATATAAACACTCTGCGCAAAAAGATAGCACTTAGCGCCGAGAAAGGATTTGGTGTTATTTACTTTTATTGGGAAGGTTTATGGGGGCAATATGCTGGCAAAGAAGGGGGAGAAATACGTAAAACAGTTCTTAATCAAGTGCACCGCAGCTTATACCCAGATCTATTTCCAAACTCAAATAATCTACGCACAGTTCGATAACTTTTTTTACAACCCCAAACATTGGCGCGTAATTTCTTGGCTGTTGGCTGAATGTAAACGATCAAGAAGCCAATATAAGGTTGTTTGCATCTGATCTTTGCGTTGGGGGCCATAGTTACGCCAACCCATAAATAATTTTAAAAATCGCGATGCGGCAATTGGATTTTGCACATCGAGTGCCACTAGTTGATCAGCTAGCCAGCGATAGCCACTGCCATCTAGTTTATGAAAAGACTGAGCGCAGCGGGCAAATCCGCCTAACACCGCCCGCAAACTATTCGGTGCTTGGGGATCAAAGCGAGGATGGCTCAACAGCGCTTCTGCCCTGGCGATCGCATCACCAAAAGGAGCAGAAGCTTGCAGGGCAAACCAGTTGTCAAGAATTACAGGCCGCTCAAGCCAGCGGCTTTGAAATACTTCCATGGCATCGCTGCGCTCTGGGCAATCCCACGGCTGTAGAGCAGCAAGCGCTGCGCGGGCAAGGGTCATAGAAGAACCCTCAACATGCTGGATAAGCGAAAGCTCCGCTGGACTTAAACCACCTGCCACAAGCCAGCTCCAAGCCAACCCCAGCAGCTGCCTCTGCCCTACGCCTGCGGGCCAGAGCTGCTGAGCCGGTTGTGCTAACTGGTGGCAAAGCACCTGTAATTGTCTTGCTAATTCACGGCCAAGCCAGATCTTGCGCTCTAGCAAAGCCCGCTCTAAAGCAGGAGGATCTGGAGTTATCTCCAGCTCTAAGCAGGCGGCCTCCAATTCCTCTAAAGCAGGAGCTTGCAACAACGCCACCAGCAAGCGCGGATCAAAACTTTGTTCAGCACTAATTTGATCAGCTAGAAATTGTTTGCAGATGGCCAGCAGGCTCTCTTGCTGTTCTAGGGAGGGTTGCAAAAGACAACGCTGCCAAAGTTGTTGAGCACTATCCCAACGGCTAAATGCATCGCTTTCATACAAAAGCAGACGTTTTAAATCGTGATTAGTACGCTCAAACTGCAAACGCACCGGCGCCGAAAAACCACGCAGCACTGAAATTAAAGGGGGCTGATCGCCTGGGGGTAAACCATCGAATTGCCACTGCTTAGAAGCAGCATCTAAAACAAGCAGCTGCTCTTTAAGAAGCTCACCGCCGCCATCAATCAAGGCAATGCTCACCGGGATGGGTACCGGCTTTGTTGAGCTTTGGTTTGCAATTAACGGATACGACTGGCTCAAGAGCAGCTGCAATTGAGCGAGGTTTGAATCCCACTGCTGCTTGATTGTTAGCACTGGGGTGCCAGCTTGTTGATACCAAAGCCGAAATGAAGCCAAAGACTTAGATGAGGCCGCCTCAAGGGCCTGCAAAAACTCTTCACAGGTGGCGGCTTTACCATCATGACGCTTTAAATAAAGTGCAACCCCTGCCATAAAATTATCTTTACCCAGCAAAGTTTGCTGCATCCTTATAAGTTCAGCCCCCTTCTCATAGATGGTAGTGGTATAAAAATTATCGATAGCTATATATTGATCAGGCTGCACTGGATGGGCTGTAGGGCCGCTGTCTTCAGGGAATTGATAGGCTCTTAACATGGCCACATCTTCAATGCGCTTCATGGCACTGCCATGGAGATCAGCGCTAAATTGCTGATCTCTAAATACCGTTAGTCCCTCTTTTAATGAGAGCTGAAACCAATCGCGGCACGTAACTCGATTGCCGGTCCAATTATGAAAATATTCATGGGCTATTACGCTTTCAACACTTTCAAGTTCTGCGTCGGTTGCAGTTTCTGCATCGGCTAATACCAACTTAGAATTAAATATATTAAGGCTTTTATTTTCCATAGCGCCCATGTTGAAATGACGCACCGCAACAATATTGAACTCCTCAAGGTCGTATTCCAATCCATAAACCTGTTCATCCCAGGCCATACAACGTTTCAAGCTGGCCATTGCATGGCTGCAGAACTTTTGATCACCATTTTCCACATGAATTCGTAATCGCACCTGCTTACCAGATGCGCTCAAGAACTGATCAGCCACTTCCACTAAGGGGCCTGCTACTAAGGCAAAGAGATAACAGGGTTTAGGAAATGGATCGTGCCATTCGGCGTAATGGCGATCACCAGGTAATTCACCTGTGGCGATGCAGTTGCCATTACTTAGCAATACTGGGGCCCATTGGCGGCCAGCTTCAATTCGCACCCGATAACTACTCAACACATCGGGGCGATCAAGAAAAGGGGTGATTCGCCTAAACCCCTCAGCTTCACACTGGGTGGTGAATAAATCACCACTGGTGTAGAGCCCTTCAAGGCTGGTATTAGCCGCGGGTTGTAAACGGCTGAGGCTGCGTAAACAAAAACTTTTATGCGGCAGGATTTCAGCCTCTAAACGCAGCACACCTTCACTGTGCTGCCAATGGCAATCAGCCACTGGTAAACCGTCAATACTGAGCTCTAGCAGCTCTAGGTCTAGGGCCTGTAGTTCTAAGGGATCCCCTGGGGCTAAGCCATTGGGCGTAATGCTGAGCTGGCAATCCACCAGGGCTTTATCTGGAAACAATTGCACCAGCAATTGCACTTGCTCGATCAGCACCGTTGGGGGCTTGTAATCGATTAGACGGATCGGCACTACCGCTGCGCCAGGGGAAACCATGGTTATTTAGCTGGCTTGCCTTGCTGCTGCAGCGCCTGCTTTACTTTGTCGCGCACATCTGCTGGCATCAGATCTGGGCAAACTTGAGAAACACCCATCAATACGGAGTTGATCGAACCCTTACGCAATTCTTCTATGGGCAAAGCTTTTGGCCCTAACTGCTGAATCGCGCCACCGTTTTGACCTTGAATCACTTGGGTAAGCGTTTCACCAGCAATACCGATCGACTTATTGAAATCGACTCCGTTGGCTGCTGCGATACAAGCATTTAGAGCTGAAATCCTGGTGTAGAGGGTCATTTCTGCCTCGCTTGCCGGCTTTCTAGCCACTTGAGCTTGCACCGCAGTAATTGAGCCAAAAGTTGAAAGCGCCAGCAGTGCAGACGCGGAGATCAGCTGACGCAACACAGCAATTTTCTTACTAAGAACCAAACCATGTTGCACCATGCTCTTCATTCAGTCTCAATTGTTGTTCCGCCGCTTTCAATACGAATCTCGTGGTGCACCTCAGCAACCTCTAATTCCCCATTACGCCAGGAATAAATCGATCTGCTCCGGTAGCAATCTTGGGCTACTAAGCGGATGTGCTCAAGGATGTCCCATTCCTGGTAATGGGATTCAAAAACCAATTCGTGTTCATCCACTTGACGTATCTGGCTTTTAGTTGGAGAGCCACTAAAAAAACCACGGCTGCGACGCAACTGGTGGCCGCAAAGGAACGCCTCCATGGTGCCTGTGGGCACAAAGCGTGGTTGCTTTTCAAAAAAGTTGTGTTCCTTCTCCGGCCACCAGCTAAAGCGGTAAGCCGCATCACCCTCCACCGGCTCACTAAAAGCTTCGATCCGAAGCAGCACATCAATTTTGAGGGATTCATCATCGCCAAAAACGTATTGACGGCGAGAACGCCATAGCCCCAAATTGCGGGAAAACCAACGGCGCAGGGAGCTGTCGAGATTGATGCGGCTGGGGTCTTGCTTGATCAAACCCAAGGCCATCAAACTGTGGTTAAAGAGGAATAATGAAGCCGATTTTGCCTTTTTAGGTATGTAAATCAGATTTTTTTAATAGTGTGGGTCATATATCTGACAATTTGTAGTGCCCGGCCAGGGAGAAACAACTCAACAACAGGTCTTAAACCTGCTGCTGCTGGCGGGCCCCAACCAATTGGCGGGTGCGGATTTAAGGGCTCTGCTGGAATTTCTTGAGGAGCAAAAAGGAAATTTTGAGCTCACCCTCACCATTGCTGATCCGCAAAAGCAGCCAGAACTGCTGGAGTTGCATCGTTTGGTTGCCACCCCTGCATTAATCAAGCTAGATCCACCGCCCAAACAGGTATTTGCTGGTAATGCAATCCGGCGCCAAATGGAAAATTGGCTTCCACGTTGGCGCCAACTGGGCCTTGTAAGCGGTCTTGGCATGGGCTTGCGAACGGCGGAACCAAGTGGCGGATTGAGCCAGAGAGAATTGCAGCTGGAAGATCAGTTATTGGTGCTGCGGCAGGAAAATGAAACTCTCACCTCACGGCTTGGGGTTCAGGAACGTTTGCTGCGAATGGTGGCCCATGAATTGCGCACCCCCCTCACCGCTGCAAATTTGGCTTTGCAGAGCTACAGACGCAATCAAATTGATAGCGAACGTTTTTTTGATGTGGTGGATCGCCGTTTAGACGATATTGCGCAGCTTTCAAAAGACCTCCTGGAGGTGGGAAGCACCCGTTGGGAAGCAATGTTTAATCCTCAACGCTTACCGCTAGCGCCAATTGCTGCTGAAGCGATTCTTGAGCTGGAAAAGCTTTGGGTTAACCGTTCTTTGGAGTTGCACACCGATGTGCCAGGAGATTTACCCGATGTATACGCAGACCAAAGACGGATGCGGCAGGTTTTGTTGAACTTGATCGAAAATGCCCTCAAGTTCACCCCTGATGGGGGCCAGGTGAACCTTTCATTGCTACACCGCACCAGCCAGTGGGTGCAGGTGAGCGTTAGCGACACCGGACCCGGCATCCCAATGGAGGAGCAGCAACGAATATTTCAAGATCGGGTGCGCTTACCCCAAACGGCAGCGCAAGCTTCCGGCTTTGGGGTGGGTCTGTCGGTATGTCGCCGCATTGTGGAAGTACATGGCGGACGCATTTGGGTTGTATCTGCCCCTGGTGAAGGTGCTTGCTTTCATTTCACCGTGCCGGTGTGGCGTGGTCAAAGTGACTGAATACTTGACTCAAGGTGAGTTGCCTGTATAGGCTCAATTCTTGCCAATTAGGCCTTGCCCCCATCGTCTAGAGGCCTAGGACACCTCCCTTTCACGGAGGCGACAGGGGT